>JBEIHL010000226.1:0-5915 GCA_040381375.1 Opitutaceae bacterium | reverse complement strand
TCTTGGGCAGACCGGCGGCGAAGCGGATCGAGTCGGGCTTGGCGAGGGAGCCGATTTCCTTGCCGACGTGGGCGCGCAGTTGCTCCTTGAGCTCGTCGCTCGCGACCTGGCCGGCCTTGAGGGTGACGAAGACGCAGAGCGACTGGCCCTTGAGCTCGTCGGGGCGACCCACGGCCGCGGCTTCCGCGACGGCGGGATGCGAGACGAGCGCGCTCTCGATTTCGGCGGTGCCGATGCGATGGCCGGAGACGTTGAGCACGTCGTCGATTCGTCCGACGATCCAGAAATTCCCGTCCTTGTCCTGACGGGCGCCGTCGCCGGTGAAGTAGACATCGGGCCGGCCCGGGAACTCGCTGAAGTACTGGCGCACGTAGCGATCGTCGTCGCCCCACAGCGTCCGCAGCATCGACGGCCAGGGCTGGGTGATGACCAGCTTGCCCCCCGAGTTGCGCGGCACTTCCCGGCACTTGTCGTCGACCACCTTGGCCACCACACCGAAGAAAGGCCGCGTGGCCGAGCCCGGGGTGGCGGCGGTGACGCCCGGAAGCGGGGTGATCATGATCGAACCCGTTTCGGTCTGCCACCACGTATCGACGATCGGGCAGCGTTTCTTGCCGATCATGGTGTGATACCACATCCAAGCCTCGGGATTGATCGGCTCGCCGACCGAGCCGAGCAGCCGGAGGGAATCGAGCCGGTGCCGCAGGACGTAATTGTCACCCCAGCGCATGAAGGCGCGGATGGCGGTGGGCGCGGTGTAGAGGATCGTGATCCCGTGACGGTCGATCATCTGCCAGAAACGATCCGGCTCCGGCTGGTTGGGCGCGCCTTCATAGAGGAACACCGTGGCGCCGTTCGAGAGCAGACCGTAGACCACGTAGCTGTGACCGGTGACCCAGCCGATGTCGGCTGAGCAGAAGTAGCGGTCGTTTTCCTTCAGATCGAAGACGTAGTGCGAGCTGAGTTTCGCGCCGAGCAGGTAGCCGGCCGAGGTATGCAGCACGCCCTTGGGCTTCCCGGTCGAGCCGGAGGTGTAAAGGATGAAGAGCGGGTGCTCGGAATCGAAGGCCTTTGCCTTGTGGGTGTTCGGCGCGCCTTCCCAGGCTTCCTTCCACCAGACGTCGCGGCCCTCGACCATGTTGATCGCATGACCGGTGCGCTTGACGACCAGCACGGTCTGCACGGTCGGCGTGCCCTCGACGGCCTTGTCGACGTTGGCCTTGAGTTCGATGATCTTGCCCCGGCGCCAGCCGCCGTCGGCGGTGATGACGAGCTTGGCTTTGCAATCGTTGATCCGATCCTTGAGCGCCTCGGGGCTGAACCCGCCGAAGACGACCGTGTGCACCGCGCCGACGCGGGCGCACGCCAGCATCGCGATCACGGCCTCCGGGATCATCGGCATGTAGATGGCGACGCGATCGCCCTCGCCGACGCCCATGTTGTGAAATGCATTTGCCCAGCGGCACACATGGAAGTGGAGCTGCTTGTACGTGATTGTACGCACGTCGCCCGGCTCACCCTCGAAAATCAGCGCCGCCTTGTTCTCGCGATAGGTGCCCAGATGGCGGTCGATACAGTTCTCCGAGACATTCAATTTGCCTCCGACAAACCACTTCGCATGGGGCGGCTTCCAATCGAGGACCTTCTTGTATGGCTTCCGCCAGACGATATGTTCCTTGGCCTGCTTGTCCCAGAACTTTTCTGGGGAGTTGACAGACTCCGTGTAGAGCCTTTTGTAAGCCGTCTCACTCCCAAGGTTGGCTTGGGCTTTGAACTCGGCCGAAGGCCTGAATTTCCGGTGTTCCCGGGATACTGAGGTAATCGTCTGATCTGCCACGTGTGTGTCGGATTGTAGGTTTAAGGACGCAAACCGCGGTTCTTATCCTGCCCAGAGTTTCAAGCGTCAAGCACGGGACGTATTTTGCTCACCTCACTGTATGGAAAAGAAATCTGCGTCCGCTGCTGCGGACACTCCTGCACCCTCCGCCCAGACGCCTCCGGCGGTCACGCCCACCCCGACGGAGGGGTCCGCTCCTGCCCCTGCCCCAGTCGAAAACACCATCCGCGTCGAAGGTGTACTCGATATTGACATCCAGCGCGGCGGCAACGGCCAGTTGGTCGACATCGCGCGCGGCGGCAAACGTCGGCCCACCGACACCTTCGTGCCGAAGGAGCTCATTCGCCGCTTCAAGCTTCGCACGGGATCCATGGTGGGAGGGACCGCATTCCCGCCCGACGGCCGGTTTCCGAATCCGAAGATGCGGTTCATCGAGACCGTGGACGGGGTCCAGCTCGATGATCGCCGAGCCAAGTTCGAGTTCACGACGCTCACGACCATTTCGCCGAATCAGCATCTCAAGATGGAGATGAAGGACGGCCGCCTTACGACCCGCGCGGTCGACTTGTTTTGCCCCATCGGCAAGGGCACCCGCGGACTGATCGTCGCCCCGCCGCGCACCGGCAAGACCACGCTGCTGCGCGACATGGCGCTCGGGGTGCTCGAGAATAATCCGGAGTGTCACGTGATGATTCTCCTCATCGACGAGCGGCCCGAGGAAGTCACCGACTTCAAACGCAGCGTCTCCGCCGCCGAAATCTGGGCATCGTCGAATGACGAGCAGATCGAGAATCACGTCCGCATCGCCGATCTCTGTATTGAAAGGGCCAAGCGGCTGGTTGAAACCGGGCGCGACGTCGTACTCTTCGTCGACTCGATCACCCGTTTGTCGCGAGCGCACAACACCGCCCGCAATTCCGGGCGCACGGGCTCCGGCGGTCTCGACGTGAGGGCCCTCGAGAAACCCCGCCAACTCTTCGCCACGGCGCGCAAGACGGAAGAGGCTGGTTCACTGACCATCATCGCCAGCGTGCTGGTGGAAACCGGCAGCCGGATGGACGACGTGATCTTCCAGGAGTTCAAGGGAACCGGCAACATGGAGCTCGTCCTCGACCGCAAGTGCGCCGAGATGCGGCTCTGGCCGGCGATCAACGTCGCGGCGAGCGGCACCCGCAAGGAAGAGCTGCTCATCGACGCGAAGACCCTGGAGGGCATTCATTTCTTCCGCCGCGCCCTGGTTCAGCAGAAGATCGAGGAGGCCACCGATACGATGATCGCACGGCTTTCGAAGACCAAAACCAACGCCGAATTCCTTAAACTCATCGCGCGCTGAGTCGAACGGACCTGGTTTTCGCAGGACGACCCGGGACCAAGGCCCAACCGAATCCAGATCGGCGAAAGCCTTAGGTCAGGGGCCATCCCCTCCTTGTCCTTCCGGGATCCCGGCACTCAAGTTCGTAAAATGCCCTTGCTCCTCCTTTAAATCTCCTGAGATTCATCCGTTTCCTTCGCGTCTGCCATCCGTCTGACTCAGTCACCAGCCAACCACCGCATGCATAGTTTTTCCGAGCAGTGTCTCGATATGGCCCGTTCGATGTTGGGCCATAATCTCGACTCCATTCAGCCTGACGGCACCATCCTTCCCACCAACGGCGAACAGTCGCGCCCGGACGAGCCAGGTCACGTGGCATTCGCGCTCGGCGAATTTTATCGCGCCACCGGCGAGACCACGCTCAAGGGTTACGATCTGATCGACCTGGCGGCCCGCTGTATCACGGCGCAGATGTTCACCGAACCCGCCGCGGAAAACGGTCTCGCTTACGCGGCGCTCGGCCTGCTCGCGTTCGGGCCGTCGAAGGAACGCAATCCAGTCTGGGAGCGTTTGGTCGAGGAGACCCAGCAGCGGATCGACAAGTCACTCCTGCACCGCAGCGATTACGATAATCACTGGCAGGCCTTCAACATCGCCAAGGCGGTGGCGCGTTTCAGCCTCGGACTCTCGAAGAAGGACGAGACCTCGCGGCTCATCGAGCGCATGGTCGACCGCATCAACCAGACGAGTTCGGCCGGTTTCTTCGACGACTCGACCGACGGACTGGGCGGCAATTTCAATTTGTACGGCGTGATGTCGTTCGTGTTCGTCCGCTCCGCGCTGCAGTTGCACGCGAACAGCGGCGTGCGCGACCGGAAGCTGCCGACCCTGCGAACCTACGCCGAGAAGTACATCAAGATGACGCCGGATCTGGTCCGTCACGACGGACTCGGCTGGGCCTTCGGACGCGCCGCGGGCGCCTACGGCCAGATGCACCTGATAAGTTTGATCCTGCAGGGCCTGCGCGACGGCTGGATCGCCGACGATCAAAAGGTCAAATACTACGACATTCTCCGGCGGCTGTTCATGTTCTTCTACGAGACGTATCTCGACCAGGAACATGGCTTCCTCGATCTCCGCGATGACGAGCGCACGGCCTACTCGCATCACACGACGCGGATGGCGAACTTCGACGCCGCGCGCTACCTCTGCCAGTGGTCGCGTCTCGCCAAGGCCGTGCAAATGCCGGCCGGAGCGCCGAAGACCGAACCGACCCGGACCTCCGGCCGCTTCGTGATCTTCGACAAGTCGAACCGCAAGGAGCAGGGCCTATTTCTCTATCGCGACGGCGAGTCCGGCCTGCACCTCCAAGTGCCGCTGGTTAGCGCCGGTTCGACCATCACCAGCGACTCGCTGGCGTTCCCGCACTGTCCCGGCATCTTCGATTGGCCGAACAACGTCTACGCCCCGGTCATGCTCCCGGAACTCACGTTCGGCGATCAAGTGACCCTGCCCTCGTTCTACGGCAAGAATTGCGTCACGGGGCTCGGTCTCCGCAACAGTTTCTATTTCCGCTACGAACAGCCCGAACTGATCAACCTCAAGGAGGAGTTCGTGAAGGGTCTCGGCAGCGTGAAGGTCCAGTGGACCTTCTCCGGCAACAAGATTGGCGTCGAGTTCGCCTATAGCGTGCGCCAGCAGGTCACGCTCGACAAGTTCCGCTATTGCCTCGCGATCGCGGCGCCGCACTCGAAGTACCACGTCGCCGGCGCGCTGACGCTCGGGCCGCAGGGCCACCGTTGCAGCGTGGCCAAGGATGATTTCCAAGCCACCTGGCGCGAAACGGAAGTCGTGAGCGCGGATCCGACCTATCGCACGAACTACGGCAAGGTGCATTACCTGCAGTACCTCGTGCGCGATCATCCGCTGATCATGCGGCCGGGCCACATTTATCGCCTCGCCGTCAACTTCGAGCCCGACGTCGCGCATCTGGACGCATAGGCGGCGCTGCGGCGCCGCACCGCAAGTGGGAAGTAGCAAGGTTCAAGTGCCAAGAAGCGGAAAACGGAGAGCGCTCCGGACTTCCTTGGAACTTGAACCTTGCTACTTGATACTTCGCGGGACTTTTCACCTGACACTTCCCGCATGCTGTCCCGACGCATCATTCCCTGCCTCGACGTCAACGCCGGCCGCGTCGTCAAGGGCGTCAAATTTCAGGCGCTGCGTGACGCCGGTGATCCGGTGCAATGCGCCAAGGCGTACGACGCGCAGGGCGCCGACGAACTGGTCTTCCTCGATATCACCGCGTCGAGTGACAACCGCAGCATCATGCACGAGGTCGTCGCCGCCACGGCCGAGCAGTGCTTCATGCCTCTGACCGTCGGGGGCGGCCTGCGGACCGTGGCCGACATCGAGGCGATGCTCAAATCAGGCGCCGACAAAGTCTCCCTCAACACGGCTGCGATCAAGAATCCCGATCTGATCCGCGCCGCCTCCGACCGCTTTGGCGCCCAATGCATCGTCGTGGCGATCGACGCCAAGCGCGAACCCGACGGCAAGTCGTGGCGGGTCTACACCCACGGAGGTCGCAACCCGACGGAGCTCGACGCCGTGGCGTGGGCCATTCGCGCAGTCGAACTCGGGGCCGGCGAAATCCTGCTCACCAGCATGGACGCCGACGGCACTCAGGCCGGCTACGATTGCGCGCTCACCCGGGCCGTGAGTGATGCCGTGACGGTTCCGGTCATCGCCAGCGGTGGCGCGGGT
>JBEIHL010000225.1:0-5916 GCA_040381375.1 Opitutaceae bacterium | reverse complement strand
CCGTGGGGGGCCCCCCCTCCCAAGGGGGAAGTGTAGAAGGGAGTTCGTCGCCCGGCGGCCTGGTCCGCCGGGTTTTTCTTTTGCGGGGCCCGGCCGGTCCGCCCAAAAGGGTTTCATGCCGGTTCTCCCGCTCGGCGATTCCGCCGCCGTTATCGTCCTCGGCGACGCCTTGGAGGCGCGGCTGGCGGCCCGGGTGCGGAGGGTGGCGGAGGAGATCGGACGTCATCCGCCGGCGGGTGTGGTCGACATCGTGCCGGCCTTTGCGAGCGTTGCGGTCTACTTCGATCCGGTGCGGACGGCCTCGTTCGAGGCGCTGGCGCAGGAACTCGAAGCGCAGGTGGCCCGGGCCGACGCCGCCCCGCGCGGGGCAGTGGCCCGCCGGGTGGAAATCCCGGTCTGTTATGGCGGCGAATTCGGACCCGATCTGACCGCGGTGGCCGCGCACACGGGAATCGGCGTGGATGCGGTCGTGGCACGGCACACCGGCGCGGATTACCTCGTGCAGGCGATCGGCTTCTCGCCGGGCTTTCCCTACCTGATCGGACTGCCCACCCCTTTGGCGACCCCGCGCCGGCCGACGCCGCGGCCGCGGGTACCGGCCGGTAGCGTGGGGATCGGAGGGGCGCAGACGGGTATCTATTCTTTGGAGACGCCCGGCGGATGGAACCTGATCGGGCGCACGCCGCGCGTGCTGTTCGATCCGGCCCGATCCGAACCGGCACTGCTGCGGGCGGGCGACCAGGTCGTTTTCCAGGTCATCCGGCCGGACGAGTTTGCCGCGATGGCGGCGGCAGAGTCGCACGGTTCGCGCGACGAGGTGCCGGCCGCGAGTCCCGTGGGTCTCCGGGTCGTCCGGGCCGGAATGTACACGACGATCCAGGATGCCGGACGGACCGGACATCGGGCGCTCGGGGTGCCGCTGAGCGGGGCGACGGACATCCTGGCGCGTCGCGTCGCCAACGCCCTCGTCGGCAATCCTGACGACGCGGCCGTGCTCGAGTTCACCCTCGTGGGGCCGGAACTGCGGTTCGAACGCGATGCGGTGATCGCGGTGGGGGGCGCGGAATTCGGCGACGTGCCGCGGTGGTGCCCGGTGGTGATTCGAGCCGGCACGACACTGCGGCTGGGCGCGGCGCGCGCCGGTTGCCGCGGCTACCTCGCGATCGCGGGCGGCATCGAGGTGCCTGTCGTGCTGGGCAGCCGCAGCACCTATGAACGCGGTGGCCTCGGTGGGATGGCGGGCCGGGCGTTGCATGACGGTGAGACCTTGTCGGTGCCGGTGGTGCACCGGCGCGTGCTCGGTCGCTGGCGGATCGACGAACGGATCCTGCCGGCCTACTCGTCGTCTCCTGTGGTGCGCGTAATGGCCGGGCGGCACGGGAGCGATTTCGATGACGGGTGGCTGGCCCGGACGTACCGCGTGAGCGCTCACTCCGACCGGATGGGAGTGCGGTTGCAAGGGGAGGGGTTGGTGCGGCGCACGGGCGGGGAACTTGCGTCGCTGCCGGTGGCGCCCGGCACGATCCAGGTGCCGCCGGATGGCCAGCCCATCGTGCTGCTGGCGGATGCGCAGACGATCGGAGGATATCCGCACTTGGCGCACGTCGCGACGGTCGATCTTCCGCTCCTCGCCCAGTTGCGGCCGGGCGACACCGTTCGCTTTCACCGCATTGATTTGGCCGAAGCGCGGGCGCTCATCGCCGCCCGCGAGAAGAGTCTGGGTCTGTTGCACGAGGGACTGGCGCAGAAACTTGCTTGAGCGGGCGGGGTCGTTTTCCTCACCCCGATGCAACCGAAAACTTCCCGTCCGGCCGTTGGGTCGCGCCCGCGTACCCGTACATGAAGCAAGTCGACCTTAACTGCGACGTCGGCGAAGGTGCCCCCTACGATGCGGACCTGATGCCGCTGATCACATCGGCGAACATCGCCTGCGGGGCGCACGCGGGCAATCTGGAGACCATGATCGAGACGGTGGAAGGCGCCGCGCGAAACCGGGTGATGCTGGGCGCGCATCCCGGGTACTTCGACTTGGATAATTTTGGGCGGATCGAGCGCGACATCGCGCCGTCCGAGGCGGCCCGGCTGGTGAGCATGCAGATCGAACAGTTGTTCGAAGTGGCGGGCTCGCGGCTGCGGCACGTGAAACTGCACGGCGCCCTGTATAACCAGGTCTCGCACGACCCGCGACTCGCGGATGCGGTGGTTTCGGACCTTGTGCGGCTCTGGCCCGACCTGATCCTGTACGCCCTGGCCGGCAGCACGCTCGCGCGTCTGGCGAGCGCCCGCGGCCTGCGGGTGGCGGAGGAGGTGTTTGCGGACCGGACGTATCAACCGGATGGCTCGCTGACCCCGCGAACTGCGCCCCGCGCACTGATCACCGAAGAGGATGAAATGGTTAAGCAGGTGTTGCAGATGGTGCAGCAGGGCGTCGTGCGCACGATCGACGGCCGGGAAGTCCCGGTCGCGGCGGAGACGGTCTGCCTGCACGGCGACTCTCCGCACGCCGTGGGGTTTGCCGAGCGGTTGCGCAAGGAACTCGCGGTGGCCGGCGTCGCCGTGCGGGCTTTCGGCACCTGAGGCGGCGCGCGCGTTTTCCCATGGCGGCCCTGCGCAAGACAACCACCGGCGCGTCGCGGCGAGCGTCCGGCGGAACGGTGCTGCTGACCGGATTCGAGCCCTTTGGCGGTGACGCGCGCAATCCTTCGGCCGAAATCGCTGCGGCGCTGCAGGGTCGGGTCATCCGGGGGCGCCGGGTCGTCGGCGTCGTCCTGCCCTGTGCCTTCTCGGCGTCGACGGCGACGTTGCGCCGGTTACTGCGCGAGCACCGCCCCGAACTCGTGATTGCCACCGGCCTGGCGGGCGGCCGGACCGAGATCGCGGTGGAGCGGGTGGCGATCAATGTCCAAGATGCGCGGATACCCGACAATGCGGGTGCGCAACCGGTCGACCGTCCGGTGGTGTCCGGTGGTCCGGCCGCCTACTGGTCCACGCTGCCGGTCAAGGCGATCGTCGCCCGGCTGCGTCGAACCGGGCTGCCCGCGGGGGTGTCGCAGACGGCGGGCACCTTCGTGTGCAATCACGTATTCTATTTCCTGATGCACACGCTCCGGCGGCAACGGGGCGTCCGTGGCGGGTTCATCCACGTGCCCTGGCTGCCGGAGCAGGCGGGGGTGGGCGGACCGGCCCTGACACTGGCGGCGATGACCGCGGCGCTGGCGGCAGCCATCGAGACAGCGCTCACGGTGCGGCGAGATGCGCGCGCGCCGGGTGGCGCGACGCATTGACCGGTGCTGGGAACGGAGACAACGAGGGGGCGTTTCCTCTCGTTTCCGACTCAGCGCGCCTCGATCACCAGCAGGCAGACATCATCCTCGAATTGGGACTGGCCGCTGTGGACCTGCACCTCGTGCAGAATCCGGTCGCTCAATTCGGCGCCGGAAATTCCGGGCGCGGCCAGAAGCAGGGTGCGCAGGCGATCCTCCCCGTACATCGTGCCCGCATGGTCGGAGGCCTCGAGGATGCCGTCGGTGTAGCCCAGAAGGACGTCGCCCGGGAGGAATGGACATTGGTGGCTCGAATAACCGAAGTCGCCCAACAGGCCCGCCGCGGGTTCGGGATCGGCCGGCGCAAGGCGGACGACGGCGCCACCCGCGGCGCGTCGCACCAGCGGAGGCGGATGCCCGGCGTTGCCGTAAACCAGGGTGCGCGCCTGCGTGTCGATCACGCCGAAAAAAACGGTGGCGAAGACCGGCTGTCCGGTGTGCTCGACGATGGGCATGAGGCTGTGGTTGAGCTCGGCGAGAACGTGCGCCGGATCCAGCGCGCGGTCGCGCAGTTCGCCGACCACTCCGCGGATGAGGGCCGTGAGCAGGCCGGCGCGGACGCCGTGACCCATGACGTCGCAGACCAGTACGCCGCAATGCGTGTCCGACAACTGGAGTACCTCGAAGAAGTCGCCGCCGAGCGTCGTGGTGGGTATGTAGCGCTGGGTGAAACGCAGGGCGCTCGTCTCGGGGGCGGCCTCGCGGGGAAACATCGGGTGGGGCCGGCTGAGGAACGATTCCTGGACCTGGCGCGCCATGGCGAGGTCGGTTTCCATCTCGAGGCTGCGACGCCGCAGTTCCTCCTCCGCCCGCTTGCGCCGGGTGATGTCGTGGCTGATGCCGACCAGGCCGATCAGTTCCTGGCGGGTGTCGCGTAGTGGAACTTTGGTGACAAGCGACCAGTGCACGTCGCCTTCCGGGCCAAAGTCGGACTTCTCATGGTTGATGATCGGCGGGCCCTCGCCCAGCACCTGGCTGTCGTCGGCGAGTGCCTGCCGTCCGCGCTCACCCGGGAAGAAGTCCAGCGTGGTGCGACCGATCGCCTCCTCCTGCGAGTGAAGTCCCAGGATCGCGAGGTGAGCCTTGTTGTTGAGCACGTAGCGCGAGGCCTTGTCTTTTACGTAGAGCCGGCTCGGGAGGTGATCGATGATCGTCCGGAGCAGATTGCGCTCCTCGAGCAGCCGATCCTCGGCCTCCTTGGTGGCGGTGACATCGCGCGTGACGCCGAAGGTCCCGACGATCCGGCCGGTGGCGTCGCGCCAGGGCATCTTCGTGGACGAAGCCCAGCCTTTGCGGCCGTCCCGCATGATGAGTCGTTCCAACTGGGAGATGATCGGCTTGCCGGTGCGGATGATTTCCTGCTCGTCCCGGAACGCATGCTCGGCGTGCTCCCGCGAGAAGAAGTCGATGTCCGACTTGCCGACGCACGCCTCCGGCGAGGGGGCGCCCAGCGAGCGCGCGTGGGCGGCGTTGTTCCGGACAAACCGGCTCTCGAGATCCTTGAAGTAGATCCGGTCCGGACTCGTGTCCATCAGGACCCTCAGAATCGAAGAATCGAGCGATTCGCCTTTGGGCTGGTGATCGGGGACGGACGAACGGGAGGACGGTTCGCTCATGGGAGGCGCCACGTTGGCTGCCGACGGCGAGGCAGGCAACTTCCGTTGTGGCGCCGGCTGCGGGTCAGGTGTTGAAGCGGAAGAGCGCGACGTCCCCGTCGGCGAAGACGTATTCCTTGCCCTCGAGCCGGTACTTGCCGGCTTCGCGGGCGGCGGCGACGCTGCCGAGCGAGGTGAGATCCTTGTAGGAGACGATCTCGGCCTTGATGAAGCCCTTTTCGAAGTCGGTGTGGATCACGCCGGCCGCCTGCGGGGCCTTCCATCCCTTCTTGATCGTCCAGGCGCGCACTTCCTTTTCGCCGGCGGTGAAATACGTCTGCAAGCCGAGCAGCATATACGTGCCGCGAATCAGGGCGGATACCCCGGAGTCGTCCACGCCGAGATCCTTGAGGAAAGCCTTGGCCTCCTCGGGCGGGAGATCGATCAGCTCCGCCTCGATCTTGGCGCTGATTGGCACGTAGGCGGCGTCGTGGTGGGTGCGGACGTACTCTGCGACCTTTTGCACGAAAGGATTCTGTTCCGCGGTCGCGAGATCGTTTTCGGCGACGTTGCACGCGAAGAGCACGGGCTTGGCGGTGAGGAGCTGGAAGAGCTTCATCGCGGCCTTCTCGTCGTCGGTGGCGGGCAGGGTGTTGGCGGTCTTGCCGGAATTGAGGTGCGGCTCGAGCTTGTTGAGCAGCGCCAGCTCGGCGATGGCCTCCTTGTCGCCGGCCTTGGCGGATTTCTGGGTCTTTATCATCCGCTTCGAGACGGCGTCGAGGTCGGCGAGCACGAGCTCGGTCGTGATCACCTCGATGTCGCGGATCGGATCGACGCCGCCCATGGTATGGACGATGTCGTCGTCCACGAAGCAGCGGACGACTTGCACGATGGCGTCCACCTCGCGGATGGTGGCAAGGAACTGGTTGCCGAGCCCTTCGCCCTTGCTCGCACCGGCGACGAGTCCGGCGATGTCGACGAATTCGATCGCGGCGGGG
>JBEIHL010000224.1:0-5929 GCA_040381375.1 Opitutaceae bacterium | reverse complement strand
TCGCTGCTTCGTGATCGAGGCGGCCTCGCCGTGCCGCGTGCTCGCCACGACGAACGTGTCGAGCTGCAGCGCGCCCTCACGCAACGCGACGCGCAGCCGGGCCGTGTCGTTCGCGCGCACTTCCACGGTCGAAGTCTCCGCGTCGAGCCCCGTGTAGAAAAGCCGCACCGCGTGAGTGCCGGCGGGCACATTGCCCAATGCAAACGTGCCGTCCCGCGCCGTCAGCGTGCGAAGTCCGAGCACCGGGATCGAAACCTCCGCTCCTTCCAGAAGGCTGCCGGTAGTCGCATGACTCACCTCGCCTCGAATCACTCCCAATCCCGCGACCTGCGCCGAAAGGACCGTGGTGGAAATAATCAGCGCAATCCCGAGGGACGCGAGCAACGCCCAACGACGCAGCGCTGGGCCACACAAGAGCAGTGGGCTTTTCATGGGGTTAGGGGCAAGACGTCGAGTGCGAGACGCAGTTCACTAATAGATGAACGTTATTTTTCATTAGGATGAAAAAAAGCGGGGTCAAGCTCCAATCACCTGAACGGTGCGTTCTCTCGCGACAGATCCGGCACACCGAATCTGACCCCGGATGGCAGGGGGTGGAAGGACGACAGCCGAGTCGTCACTGCCAGGGCCTCGATCCACGCGAAGGTGATCCTAACGACGCGATCCCGGTTCGACTCGACACGACGGCACGAACGCGAAATAGCGGAAGCGTCTCCTCTCCTTCATCCGACCCCATGAAGACGAATCGACGGCAGTTCATTTCGACGGCGGCACTCGCGGGACTCGCGACGCCCGCGCTCTCGCCGGCAGTGCACGGCGCCGCTTCCCGCGCGGGCGACGACGTGGCGCAACGGCGCGCTCGAATCGACACGGCGCTCGCCCAGCCGGTGCTCCGGCGCGAACTGTTTCGCAGTCCGGTGATCATCGAAAGCGTCGAACTGCTCCGGCTCGACAACCGCTACCTGTGCCGCGTGCGGTCGAAGGACGGCGCGGAGGGAATCTCGGTCGCCCACGACACGATGAGGCGGCTGTATCCGATCTTCCTGCGCAATCTGCAGCCGTTCTTCGTCGGCAAGGATGCGCGGGAGTTGGACCTCATCATGGAGCGGGTCTTCATTTACGGCTTCAATTTCCGCTACAACGGCATCTCGCTCGGCATCCCGCTCGCCACGATCGAATTTGCGATCCTCGACATGCTCGGCCGGATCGCGGGCGTCCCGTTAGGCCGGCTCGTCGGCGAGATTCACCATCCCGAAGTGGCGGTCTATGTCGCGACGGAGTTTCGCGAGAAGCCGCTCGACGAGCACCTCCGGCTCATTCAGCAGGCCGTCGCCGGCCTCGACGCCAAGGCGCTCAAGATCAAGGTCGGTTACCTGATGTACATGACGGCCGACATGTACGCCCCCGAGCCGCGCGGGAAGACGGAGAAGCTGATTCCGCGCGTGCGCGAGCTGTTCGGTGACAAGATGACGCTCTATGCCGACGCCAACGGTTACTACGATGTGGCGGGCGCAATCCGGGTCGGCCGAATTCTGCAGGAAAACAAGTTCGCCTACTTCGAAGAGCCGGTGATGTACGATCACTTCGAAGACATCAAGGCGGTGGCCGATGCGCTCGAGCTGCCCGTCGCCAACGGCGAGCAAGATCAGAGCTTCGTGAACTTCCGCTGGCTGCTGGCCAACGAAGGCCTGGATGTCGTGCAGCCCGATAATTACTATTTCGGTGGCTTCATCCGGTCGATGAAGGTCGCGCGGATGGCGGCCGCCTGCGGCAAGGAAATCATCCCGCACATGTCTGGCGGCGGACTGGGCTTTCTCTATAACATTCACGTCACGTCGGCCATGCCCAACGCCGGCGCGCACCATGAGTTCAAGGGCTTCAGCACCCACGTGCCGTACGAGTGCAAGACCTCCCCGCTCAAGATCGTCGACGGCAAGATCAAAGTACCCACCGGGCCGGGCCTGGGAATCGACATCGATCCCGCGTTCGTCCGCAAACACGAGGTCGTGAAGGCGTGAGCCAGCCGATCGCCGCCAATCCGCCCAGTGGCGAGAGTTTCCCTGCTCGCGTGGCGCTCAAAACGGAGCCGCTCGTACTTCATTGCCCCGCCCCGTTCGCGGGGCCGCATTTTCACCAAAAATCGCCGCTGCGGTCCTAGTCACTTGCGTCCGTCGGCAGTAGAATGTTTCTTGGTCCTCGCGTTAGGCCCAAGACCCCTGCCCTGTTCCCCGGAATGGTATTTGCTAATCCCATGACTACCCCAATCACCCGCCGCCGCTTCCTGAAAACCACGGCCGTCGCCATCGGCATGCCGACGATCATTCCGGCGTCCGCCCTCGGGAAGAACGGCACGGTGGCGCCGAGCAACCGCATCGTGGTCGGCGGCATCGGCATCGGTCCGCGCGGGCGCGAGGTGCTCAAGGGTTTTTTGAGCCAGGCCGACGTCCAGTTTGTGATGGTTGCCGACGTCCAGGAGACGCGCCGCGAAGTGGTCCGCGTGATGGTCAACCGGCAGTACAACAACCAGGACTGCGTCAAGACCCGCGACATGTACGAGGTGCTGGGGCGTTCCGACATCGACGCCGTGCTCATTGCCACCGGAGATCGCTGGCACGCGTTGCTCAGCATCCTCGCCGCCAAGGCGGGCAAGGACATTTATTGCGAGAAGCCCTGCAGCATGACGGTCCGCGAGAGCCAGGAACTCGCCGACGCGATCAATCGCTACGGTCGCGTCTTCCAGGCCGGCACGCAGCGTCGCAACGTCGACAACTTCCAGTTCGCCGCCAAGCTGGCGCACTCCGGCAAGCTCGGCCGGATTCAGTCGGTCCACGCCGGCATCCTCCCGCTGCAGGAGAGCCACAAATGGCTGCCCGCCGAACCCGAACCTGCCCCCGACGTGTGCGACTGGGATCGCTGGCTTGGCCCCGCGCCCTGGCGCCCTTACAACAAGGAATACGTGAACGGTCGGTGGCGCGGCTACTACGACTTCCACGGCGGCGCGGCCCTGCCCGAATGGGGCTCGCACACCATCGACCTTTGCCAGTGGGGCGCCAGCGCCGACGACACCGTGCCGATCGAGTACGAGGCCGACGGGCAGACCATCTACGGCAAGTACAAGAACGGGGTGAAGCTGGTGATGCGCCTCGCGGGCTTCAAGGGCGAGGGCAACTGGGTGGCCCCAGGCACCTGTCCCGTGCGCTTCGAAGGCGACGAGGGCTGGGTCGAGGCGGCGGACACCGGCAAGGTGGCGGTCTCGTCGCCGAAACTGCTGGAGGGCGGCGAACCCAAGCCGATGGCCGGAACCGATCCTTCCAAGCACGTCCGCGATTTCCTCGATTGCATCAAGACGCGCGCCAAACCGGCGACCAATGCCGACGTCACGCGCCGCGGCCACATCATCTCGCACGTCGCGTCGATCGGCTGGCGCCTCGGCCGCAAAGTGCAGTTCGACCCCGTGACCGAGACGTTCCTGAACGACGCGGACGCGAACCGCATGTGCAGCCGCGCGCGCCGGGCACCGTGGCACGCGTGAACCCTCGGGTGTGCAGTCACCATCATGCGACTCGTTCCTGCCGAGGCAGCGCGGTGTGGGAGGGGCTTTATGCCCCGACCCAACGCGTTCGCCGCAGCCAGTCGGGGCATGAAGCCCCTCCCACAGGATTAGAAAACATCCGGAACGTGTGACCATTTCCATGACTTACCTTCGCTCTCTGATCGCCGCCTCGCTCCTGCTGGCCCTGGCCGGCTGTACCACCGCGCCCACGCAGAATTCCGCGCCCCACCCGAAGGCGGCGGCGCAGCTCGCCGTGCTTGCCTCCGACGCCGCCTTGCAGGAAAAGGCCCGCGCCTGCCAGGAACTGGGAAACTACGGCGGGCCCGAGTCGGTGCCTGCCTTGGCTGCCCTGCTCAACCACGAGTCTCTCGCCGACTACGCCCGCAGCGGCTTGGAAGGCATCAAGGATCCCTCCGCCGGCAAGGCCCTGCGCGACGCCCTCGGCCGGCTCAACGGCCGCAACCTCGCCGGCGCAGTGAACTCGCTCGGCGTGCGCCGCGAAGTCGCCGCCGTGGCCGACCTGCAGAAACTCGCGCTCGATACAAGGCGCGGCGTCGCTCCGGAGGCACTCGCGTCCCTCGGCATGATCGGCACACCAGAATCAGCGAAGGTCCTGCAGAAAGTGCTGGCCGACGGCCCCGCCGATTTGCGCGTCTCCGCCGCCCATGCCGCGCTCACGTCTGCGACGCAGCTATCAAAGGACGGTCACGTCGCCGCCGCGCGCAGCCTGCTGGAGAGCGTCGTCCGCGCCGCCCCGCCCGGCCACGTCGCCACGGCGGCGCAAACTCAGGCGGCTGCGCTCCGCACCGGCGCTGCGTCGAGGTAAACCCGCGATCGGGCGTGGGGGCAGACCGGCGCTGTTCGGGAGGATCCACGCGAAGGCGCGAAGCGCGCAAAGGAGAAAGGGGGCCCGTTAAGCTGGTGATCGGGCCCTCACGACAACTCGATTTGACTCCGCATCGGCGATATTCGCGCCTTCCCACCTTCGCGTAAGCAAGTACAACGATCGCGCTCCACGCTCCCGAAATTCAGGGCGAGCCGATAGCCAGATCACGTCTATCATGGATCCAAAGAATCAACTCTTCGTCCTGACGGTGCTATTCCTGGGATTGGCCGCCCTGGCGGCTCTGGGCGCGTGGGTATCCTATCAACGTCTGTTGACCGGCATGCGTTGGCCCGTGCACGTCTTCTCGGGCGTGGCCGTCATTTGGCTGATCTGCACGGCCATCCTGGTCGGAATGATCCTCGGCCGCTATTACCTCCGGCTGAGGTAGCGCATTCCTGTCATCCCGTGCAACCGAGGACAGGATGACAGGATCTACAGGATCGGCGCAGGAAGCCCGTCGTCCGAATGGCAGACGATGGACCCGCCGACGTCGCCATGGCTCCAAGCCATGAATTATGTCACTGCTGCTCTTACTGAAGATGAACAGGACGCGGGCCAAGCAGAGCGAGCCGTACCCGGTGTCACCCTCCAAGGCACCGCTCGCATCGAAGGCGAGGTCCGCGTCCGAGAGGGTTCCATCTCCTCGGAACGAATCGATTTTAGAGACGACGCCGGTCGTGACGTGCACCGTCACAAGCTGGCCCCGTGGCTCTCGTACGATCCCGCGGGAGAACCTCTGGATTCGCCGCTTGGGGCTGGTCCGGACGGCTGCATCATTGACAACATGGAGGTCACGTTCATCACCTGTAGACAGACCAGCGCGGGGCTCACTCTTCCGAGCGCTCGCACCACTACAGCTCCTAAAAAAAATGAAGGCGTTGCGCATCCTCGTCAGCCTAACCGTGTGGACCGCTCTTGTGCTGGTACCCACTTCGATCGCCCAGACCAGTGCCTCCACCCAAGCCTCGGCTCGTGGAAACGGTAGCATCATCGGCTTTGTCAGCAACGCCGCGACCAGAACCGGCCTGGAAGGGGCGACCGTCGAGATTTCCGCCCTCGGCCTCACGACCCGTTCCGACAATTCCGGGCGCTTCGTCATCGCGGGACTGCCCGCCGGAGTGCATGAGGTTTCCGTCAGCTATATTGGACTCGATACGGTGAAAACCCCGATCGCGGTCTCGGACGGCCAGCGCGCCTCCCAGGATTTCGCGCTCACGTCCAGTATCTATAAACTGGATGCCTTCAAGGTCACTGGCGAACGGGAGGGCAATGCCCTGGCGCTCACGATGCAGCGCAATGCGGACAACGTGAAGAATGTTGTGGCGATGGACTCCTTCGGCAACCTGCCGAACATGAGCGTCGGCGAAGTGGTGATGCGGCTGCCCGGCATTGCTCCGATTACGCAGGACGAGGGACTCAACTTTGGCATGCAGGTCCGAGGCATGCCCGGCAACCTGAACACCGTGACCATGGATGGCCAGCGCATGCCC
>JBEIHL010000223.1:0-5936 GCA_040381375.1 Opitutaceae bacterium | reverse complement strand
CGAAGCCGGACGAGCCAACGAGCCCGGTCAAAGCAAAAAACGCCAAAACGCGGCTGAGGAAACGTGAAGCGCTACGGTGGAGCAGACTGTCCCCAGGCTGCTTCCGGTCGTTAGCTGGCGAGGCGGAGTGTGACTGGCCCCAATCCAGCAGCCTGGGGACGGGCTGCTCCACCGTGACGGAGGATCGGGAATGGGGGAAGGAGCGGGAGGTGGCTCGCATGGTCAGAGACGGTTGGGGTGGACGGGGGACGTGGAGTTCAGGGATTCTTTTTCCCGGCCTTCTTGCCGTTTTTCTTCTTCGGCTGCGCGTCGTCGTCGTCGCGCGTGTTGCGCGGCTGGCGTGACGGGGCCGCGAGTTCCGTCGCCAGCCCGCGGTCGCCTTGCTGCCGCATCCACGCGTCGAGGCTGGTGCGCAAGCCCGCCTTGATCGCGGCGAACGCCGGATCGTCGGCGAGGTTGCGGGTTTCAAACTCGTCGTTCTGCAGGTCGTACAGTTCCTCGGCGGGCTTGAACGAATGCGACCGCACCCGGCGGGCGAGCGCGGGATTCGACGCCGCGTCGCGCACCCAGGACTGGAAAACCTTGTCGCCGTGAATGCCTTGGATCCACCACTCGTTCTCCGAGGCCAGGTTCAGGATGAGTTTGTAACGCGCGTCGCGGACCGCCCGCTTCGGATACGGGTGCTTGTTGCCGTTCACGCCCACGGCGGTGTCCTGCGCAAAGATGTACTCGCGCAAACGCTGCTGTTGTCCAAGCAGGACGCCCAGGAAACTGCGGCCGTCGAATCCGCGTTGGCCGTCCGTATCGCTGCAACCGGTGTCGATCGCCGTCGGGTCGACGCCCGCCGCCGCCAGCAAGGTCGGGGGCACGTCGACGTATTGCATGAGCGCGTCGCTGCGCGACCCCGGTTGGATGCGGCCCGGCCAGCGCGCGAACGCCGACACCTTGATGCCGTTGTCGTAAAGCGTCCACTTGCCGCCACCGGGCATCGACGCGCCCTGCTCGCTGAGCAGGAGCACGAGCGTGTCGCCCGCCTGTCCGGAGCGCTCGAGCACATCGAGCGCGGCACCGACCTGCGTGTCGAATTGGGTGATCTCCGCATAGTAGGCGGCGAGGGCGCTCCGGGTCTCCGCATTGTCGTGCAGCCAGAGCGGCAGCTTGAGTTTGGCCGGATCGAAAAGGTCCCGCGGACCGCGCGTCCACGGGCTGTGCGGATCGTTCGACGCCAGCACCGCGAGCCAGGGCTGGCGGGAATCGCGGGTGATGAAACGCGAGAGCGCAGCGCTGTCATCCGCACTGGCGCCGAGATTCTCGAACGGAAACGACTCCGGCGGCTGGATGTGCTGCTTTCCCAGGAGCGCGGTCCGATAACCGACGGCGTTGAGGTGGCTGAAGACGCTCTTCGTCCCGGCGTCCACCATCGTATGATTGGGATACGCGCCGCTGCGGATCGGATAAAGCCCGGTGTACAACGCGTGGCGCGCCGGCGAGCAGGTCGGCGACGGTGTGAACATGCCGCGCAGGGTCATGCCCTCGCGCGCTAAACGGTCGATCCGCGGCGTTCTGACGTCGGGGTTGCCGGCGACGCCGAGATCGCGCCAGTGCAGATCGTCGGCGATGAGGATCAGGAAATTGGGCCGGGCGGTGCCGGCCGCGTGGGCCGATCCGGCCGCGACCAGGCAACCGAGGAGAATGAGTCGGATCATGGCGGGCAGTGGGGAGGCGGGAGAACGGTGACGGGGACTCACTTTTTCTTGCCGGCTTTCTTGGCGGCGCCCCGACGATAACCGCGCTGCTCCAGCGGCGGCAGCGCTCCGCCGCGGGCGTTCATCTCGGCGTCACAGAGGTCGCGCATTTCTTTCAGCGCGGCGGCGTAGGCCGGATCACCGGCAAAATTTCTCAACTGGTCGGGATCGTTCTGCAGATCGTGCAGGAATTCGAATGCGGGCTGCTGATCGAAGTAGCGGGCGTAAACGTAACGCGCGCCGCGCACTCCCTCCCAGGTGAGCGTGGGCGCAAGGTCGAGATGCTCGCAGAAGAAGTGCCGGCGCCAGTCGGCCGGCGCCACGCCCTGCACGATCGGCACGAGACTGCGGCCTTCGTACGCGGCCGGTTTCGGAACGCCGGCCCAGTCGAGAAACGTCGCGGGCAGGTCGACGTTGAGCACCATCTGCTCCGCGACGCGGCCCCGCTGCGCCCGCGGCAGGCGCGGGTCGTAGACCACGAGCGGCACGCGCAACGACTCCTCGAAGTGCGACCATTTGCCCTGAAAGCCGCGGTCCCCGAGGTAATAGCCGTTGTCCGCGCTGTAGACGATGATGGTGTTGTCCGCGAGGCCGGCCTGCTCGAGCGCGGCGACAACGCGACCAACGGCGTGATCGATGCCGGTGATCATGCGGAAATACGCCTTCAGGTTAGCCTGATATTTCTCGGGCGTGTCGTAGCCCCAGAAGAAGCGCTCGCGGTTGATCGACTGTTTGAGGTGCTCCGGATGCCGCTCGTAGATCTCCGGTGCGCCGAGCCGCGGCGGGGCAATCGTGCGATCCTCGTAGAGTCCGTCGGCGGATGGCGGCCAGGGATAGTGGCCGGCGCCGGGCCGGCGGTCGTTGTCTTCGGCGTGCGAAGCATTGAACCACAGGTGCAGGAGAAACGGCCGGTCCTTCGGCTGCGCGCGGATGAACGCGACTCCGCGATCACCCACGAGATCGGTCTCGTGCCGTTTCGTGCCGTCGGGCTGCGGTTTGAAATACGGATTGCGGCCGATCGCCTCAAATTCGTCGAACTGCGCGGCGGGGTCGAAACCCGGCGGCGACTGCAGGTGCCATTTCCCGAAATGCGCCGTGCGGTAGCCCGCGGTCCGCAACTGGACCGGCAGCATCGTGGTCAGCGCCACCGGCTTCACCGTCGCCACCGCGTCGCGTTGCACATGCGTCCGCGCCCACTGGCCCGTGAGTACAGTCGCGCGGCTCACCCAGCATACGGACGTCGTGACGAAGGCTTGGCGGAACCGGACACCCCCGGCCGCCAGCCGGTCGACATTCGGCGTCTGCACGATCGGGTGTCCCGCCGCGCCGAGCGTGTCGTGCCGCTGGTCGTCGGCGAAGAGGAAAACGATGTTGGGGCGACGGGCGTCGGCGGCGACGGCGGACGCGGCCAGGCTGAGGGCGGCGGCCGCAACAAGGTAGTATTTCACAAGGGCAAAGGGGTTGATTTCTCCAGTCATTCCGAGACGGCAGACCAACGGCGACCCGTTGGGTGGTGCGGTAAAATGAACATTCCCCTGCCTGTCATCCTGAGCTTAGCGAAGGATCCAACCGCGCGACCGCCTGCGGGCATTCCGGTGGATTCTTCGCCGAGCCTCAGAATGACAAACCAGGAATTCATCAGCAGCGCAGGGGAAAATGAGGATCAACGCCGTTATCGGAGCCCATCCGCTCGGCGCTCACCGAATCGGCGCCGGCTCGAAATCGGTCTCGCTGACCCAGCCGGCCTTCGGTTTCTCGCCGCGCGTGAACCGCCCGTGGAAATCGCGCGCGCCTTCCATGGCGACCGGATAGCGGTCGAACACGTCGCCTCGCCCGAACATGCGCGGATCGCCCTGGGCCTTGAGCTTCGCCGTCATGTCGTCGTGCATCGTCTGCCGCCGGGTCGAGTGCGCCGGGTCCGTGGCGAGGTTGCGCACACAGTCGGGATCCTGGCGCAGGTCGTAGAGTTCCTCCCCGGGACGCAGCCCGAAGTTGAGCGGCCAGAAGCGGTCGGCGGGATCCCGCCGCCGCGCGGCGAGAATAAAGGTCTTGGTCGGGCTGCCGTCGGTGTCGAGGTATCCGGTTTCCGGATTCCCCGCCGGCCAGCGCGCGGGCTCGTAATTGCGCAGGTAGAGGAATCCGTCGCGGATCATCGCCCGAATCGGATACCCGGCATCGTTCGGCCGGCCCGAGTCGGTGCGTTCCTTGCCCAGCAGCACATGATCGCGCGCGGCCACGACCCGGCCATCCTGCGCGCTCGCAAAAATCTCGCGCCAACTGCGGCCGGTGATGGCGGCCATGCCGGTCGACGCGGGGGCGATTCCGGCCACGTCGAGCAGCGTCGGCGCGATGTCCGTGAAGTCGACGAAGTCCTCGATCACCCGGCCCGGCTTCGTGATGCCGGCGGGCCAGCGGACGGCGAGCGGCACGTGATTGGACGCGTCGTAGGCGTACCCCTTCACGCGCGGAAAGGGCATGCCGTGGTCCGAGGTGACGATGACGAGGGTGTTCTCCCGCAGCCCGCGCCGCTCGAGTTCCGCGAGCATGCGGCCGAGGTGGCGGTCGACATGCTCCACCTCGTAGCCGTAGTCGAGCATATCGTGCCGGATCGTGTCATTGTCCGGCCAATACGCGGGCACCCGCGTGATGTCGGAGAGCTTGCGCCCGCCCTTGTTCACCCCGACCTGGAACTCGTAAGCCCGGTGGGGCTCAGTGGCGCCGTACCAGAAACACCAGGGTGCGTCCTTCGGCGCCGCGTCGAGGAAGGCGGCGAAGTTGCCCGCGTAGTCGTTGGCCGAAATCGCCTTGGCCGGCGGCGGGGCCGTACGCTGGTTGAAAGGGCGGCCGGTGATCTGGCGCGGCTGGCCGGCGGCGTCGTTGGCCACGCCCGGCCCCCAACCCTTGCCGGTGATGCCGACGAACCAGCCTTTCTCCGTCAGCGCCTCGGGCCAGCTTTTAAACTTGGCCGGGAAATACGGCATGTGATTCCCCGCCTCCTCGAGCTGCCAGCCGTGCCGGCCGGTGAGCAGGATCGCGCGCGACGGGGCGCATTTCGCGATCGGCGTGTAGGCGTTGCGGAACAGCAGGCCCTCGCGCGCCACGCGGTCGAAGTTCGGCGTATTCACCCAGGACGTACCGTAGGCGCCGGCGTGCAGGCCCCAGTCGTCGGCGATGGCGAAGAGGATGTTGGGACGCCGGGACTCGACCGCGGAGGCCAGGGCACAGCCGGTCAGGGAGAGGCACAGGAGGACGCGAAACGGCAGGAAGCGCGACAACATGGGAAAAAGCGGGCCGGGAACAGACGGAGCGGGTTGAGAATCGGGCAACGTGGGTGGGATCCGGTTCTTCAGGGTCTGGCCGAAGGCAGGAACGTCAACTGTCCAAACCTGACAACAGGAAGGTCGGGGAGAGCGGGAAGGTTTGAAATCCGGGCCTTCCCGATCTTCGCGGCCTTCCTGTTCAAGCCTCGTTCGCTCGGCCGCACGTTCTCACTTCCGCCGCATGACGCGCAACTTGTGCGCCTCGCTGTCGCCGATATACACGGCGCCATCGGCATCGACGAAGATGCCGTGGAGCCGCGCCATCGCGCACTGCAGCGGGTCGCCGTCGCCGCCGTTGCCCTTCTTGCCTGTGCCGGCCATGAGCTCGAGGTTGCCGGTGCGGGCGTTAAACCTGCGCACCGAGTGACTCTCGGTATCGGCAAGCCAGACGTTGCCGTCGGCGTCGATCGCGATCCCCTTGGGGCCGCTGAGCGTGGCCTCTTTCGCCGGGCCACCGTTGCCGGTGAAACCGGGTTTGCCCGTCCCCGCCACGTGGTGAATCGTGCCGGCCTTGAGGTTGAAGCGAAACACCTGGTTTCCCTCGCGCGTCGCGAGCCAGAGATTGCCGGCGCGGTCGAAGTCAAGCGAGCGCGGGCCGCGCAGCGGAGTGCCGGCGATCGGGGCGCCGTCGGGCGTGTCGCCCGCTTTGCCCGTGCCGGCGAAGGTCGTGATGATCCCGGTGCGCAGGTTCACGCGGCGGATCACGTGATTGCCGATGTCGCAGATATAGAGGTCGCCCTCGGGGCCGAACTGGATGCTGTGCGGATTGTTCAGTGCGGCCGCGGACGCCGGGCCGCCGTCGCCGCTGTAACCTTTCGTCCGGTTGCCGGCGAACGTCGTGATGATCCCGGTCTTCGCGTCGATGCGGCGG
>JBEIHL010000222.1:0-5943 GCA_040381375.1 Opitutaceae bacterium | reverse complement strand
CTGCGGGAATGCGTTGCGCCCGGGTTGGCGTTCGACGCGGCTATACGCCCCCGAACTCCGCGTCTGGGCGAATCGTTCCGCAGAATTTTCAGCCATTCGGGAACAAACGCTGCGGAAAGAGCATCTCGGACACTCGCTATGGGGCATTTCCAGTAGCCGGGAAGAATTTTGTTATTACACCGCATGCGTATTGTTATTCTCGGGTTCGTTCTGCTCTTCGCCGGAGTGGCGCGGATGTCGGCTGCCGCTTATTTTGTGGACTTCGTGGGGGGCTCGGACGCCAACGCGGGAATCCATCGGAGCCTGCCTTGGAAGCATTGCCCGGGTGATCCCGCGGTGGCCGGCCTGGCCGCGGCGGTGGAGCTCCTGCCTGGCGATACGGTTTATTTCAAAGGCGGAGTGGAATATGCCTTCTCGGGTCCGACAGGAATCCGGCTCGACTGGAATGGAGTGGCGGGAGCGCCCGTCACCTATGACGGCAATAGCGACGGATCCTGGGGGACGGGACGAGCGGTCCTGACGGATTATCACGGCACCAATGCCATCACGGCCTTTTCGTCGGCGACCGAGCGGCGGGATCTCGTATTCAAGGCGTTTGAGTTTTTCGCCCTCGGTGGTGCGTCCGTGCTGCCGAGCGACACCGGCGCGCCGGTGGCCGGCCGATTCGGCGGCGGTATCGCCTTTTCGGGCGGCGCGTTGGACGTGCTGGTCGACGACTGCGTGTTTCGCGAACTGGGTTTCTGGGGGAGCCAAAAGCCCATGGCCGCCACCTCATTGACGGGAATCGGCCTTCTGGGTTCAGGCGGTCTGCAACTCACCGTCCGTCGCTGTGATTTCTCGCGGGTGGCCAGAGGCTGCGATTTTTCCGGTGCGAACGGCTATTCGCAGGTGAAGGTCGATGAATGCGTCTTTGGTGACGGCATGGTCTGGCCACTCGATTTGCCAGCTGATTTTGGCAACGCAGCGGTGCTGTCACTGACGGTGACCGCGACGAGCTTTCCGGGCCCGAATGCGCTCTACGGCGCCTCGTGGAACGGTTACGGGCGCGCGCCCCATACGGACGAGGTCAGCGCGGCCTATGGTGAACAGGTGGTCTTCTCGGCCAGCGCGCTGGGGACGCCGGCGGCCAGCTTTCAATGGTACAAGAATGGAGCCCTGGTTCCCGACGGATTCGGACCGCGACTGATTTTGGGTGCGGTCGACGCGGCTGCCGCGGGCACCTACACGGCGGTCGCCACCAACGTGGCGGGCTCGGCCTTCAGCAATTCGATCGTACTGATCGTCACGGGTGCGCCGCCCACCCCCATCGTTCCAACTCCTCCTCCCTTGGTTGTGCCCCCGGTCGGATCGCCCGTAGGGTCGGTGCCTTCCGATCCAGTCGTAGCCGGCGCGCCGGTCATCCTGCAGCAACCGATGAACATGACGGTTTCACCAGGTGGTACGGCCGCCTTTGCGGTCGTGGCGACCGGCGATCCGTCGCTTACCTACCAGTGGCGGAAGAACGGCTTGCCGATCTCCGGCGCAGCGGGTCCATTGCTGACCCTCACCGGAGTAACGATCAGTGACATCGGGAACTACCGGGTCGTGGTCGCCAATTCGGTCGGATCCGTGCTGAGCAGGACCGCGACTTTGATCGTCAGCTTGTCGGCACCGGTTAATGAGGCGCCGACGATCACGCAGCAACCGATGAGCGCGACCGTCTTGACGGGCAGCACCGTGACCTTCGCGGTGACGGCAACCGGAACTCCGGCGCCGAGCTACCAATGGGACAAAAATGGCGTCGCGATCAGTGGGGCGACGAATCCCGCGCTGACGCTTGCGGGCGTATCGGCCGGCGATGGCGCCAACTACCGCGTGGTGGTGAGCAATGTCGCCGGTTCGGTAACGAGTTCCGCCGCCACGCTGACGGTGAACGAATCGGCTCCCTTCAATGTGGCGCCGTCGATCACGCAGCAACCGGTGAATGTGTCCGTTGAGGCGGGTGGCACGGCGACGTTCAAGGTCGTCGCGACCGGCAGCCCCGCGCCGACCTATGAGTGGCGGAAGAACGGCGTGACGATCCCCGGCGCCACGAATTCGGTGTACATCATGACGGGCGTGACGACCAACGACATCGCGAACTACCGGGTCGCGGTTACCAATGTCGCCGGTTCCGTGTTGAGCGAGACCGCCACGCTGATGGTCACCCAACCGTCACCGGTCAACGTGGCCCCGACGATCACCCAGCAACCAATGAGCGCGACCGTCTTGACGGGCCGCACCGTAACCTTCGCGGTGACGGCAACCGGAACTCCGGCGCCGAGCTACCAATGGGACAAAAATGGCGTCGCGATCAGTGGGGCGACGAATCCCGCGCTGACGCTTACGGGCGTATCGGCCAACGACGGCGCCAATTACCGCGTCGTCGTTACGAACAATGCGGGCTCGGTCACGAGTGCACCCGCCACGTTGACGGTCGTCTCTCGTTACGTTGCGCCGCCCGTCGAGCCGCAGAGGTCGATCCTCGTTACCACGGTTGAAGTTCGAAATGCCTACAGTTGGGTCGCGACCTCGTTCGAGGTTCCGGCCGGCTCGCCGCAGCGCTATCTTGTCCGCGTGCTGGGCCCGACGCTCGCCGCCGTGGGCGGAACCGGAGCGATCGCCGATCCGAAGTTCGACTTGTATCAGGGGGGCTCTCCGACCCTCAGCAATGATAACTGGGGTGGGGGAGCGGACATCGTGATTGCGGCGAGCCAGATGGGTGCGACCCCGTTCGTCAGTGCGAACAGCCTGGATGCAGCGTTCATCGTGACACTCTCACCGGGCTACGCCGTTGTCGTTGTCTCCGGTGTCAACGGGGCGACGGGAAATGCCCTGGTCGAAGTCTACCTGCTGCCCTGATGCCGATCGCAGGTGGAATCTAGACTGTTGGGTCGGAAAACCGACGCCGAGATTTTGACCACAGATCACACGGATTACACTGACAACGGCAGGTTCAGTTTCCTCTGCATCCATGCCATCGCTGTGATCCGCGGTTAAAGTCTGGTTCTTACGAGCTGTTGGTATGATGCCGATCGCACGGGAAATTTGGACGCTGGCTGGAGCGGTCTCCGTGCGAATTGAACCGTAAGGCCGGGAAGAGCGGGAAGAGATCCGATTTCTTCCCGATCTCCCCGGTCTTACGGTTGAGGTCCGATCCCGGCGTCGCCATTCGTCAGGGCAACATCCGCAGCACGACGGACGGGAACATCCCGAGGCCGATCAGCAGCGCCGAAACCAATCCAAGTGCAACCACCGTGCCGGCCGGTACGGCGATGCGCGATTCAGCTCCGGGGGCCGGTGCCGCCACCAGCGCCTGCTTGAGGATGAGCAGATAGTAATACAGCGCCACGGCGCTCATCGCGATGGCGAGCAGCGCCAGCCAGCCGGTCGGGCTTTCCAGTCCGTTGAGTTGCAGCGCGGCGGCGAAAACGATGAACTTGCCGAAGAATCCCGCGAGCGGCGGGATTCCCGCGAGCGAGAGCACGCAGATCAACAGGCACCCGGCGAGCAGCGGCGAACGCCGATGCAGCCCGGCGAGGTCCGTGAGCGCGTGACAGCGGCCCGCGCGCTCGACTACGGCGATCACCGCAAAGGCTCCGACTGTCGCCAAGCCGTAGGTGGCCGCATAGTACACCAGCCGGCCGGGCCCGAACTGACCCGCGGCGATGACGCCCAGGAGCAGCGCGCCCGCGTGGGAAATGGCGGAGTAGGCGAGCAGCCGACGGACATTCGACTGGGCCAGCGCGGCGAGATTTCCGAGCAGCAGCGAGACCCCGGAAACAACCACGAGCACCGAGATCCAGCCCGGGGCCGATCCAGCCGCGGCGCCGGCCGACGGAGCGAGGCCGCCCCAGAGCAGGCGGACGAACAACGCGAAGCCGGCGAGTTTTGAGGCCGACGCGATCAGCGCGGCCGACGGTGCCGGCGCGCCCTGGTACACGTCCGGTGCCCAGAGGTGGAACGGCGCGGCCGCCGCCTTGAAGCCAAATGCCACCAGCACCATCACCAGCGCCACCGTGAGCAGGGTATTGGCCGGGAGGCTGCGGAGCTGAGCGGCCATCGCCGGAAACTCGATCGTGCCCGTGAGCCCGTAAAGCAGACTGAACCCGAAGAGCAGGAACGCCGCGGACATACCGCCGACAAGAAAGTACTTCAGCGCCGCCTCGGCCGATTCCGCCCGCGTCTTGTCGAATCCCGCCAGCACGTACAGCGAGAGACTCGCCAGTTCGAGCGCGAGGAACGCGAGCAGAAGCTGCTGCGCCGCCGACATCAGGGTGAAGCCCGACGTGGCGAACAGGATGATGGCGACGTACTCGGCCGGCTGGCGCACCCGCGCCACGCCCGGCAGGGTCAACAGCGTGAGCGCCGCGAGGACAATGACCCCCAGGCGCGCGACCATCGTCAGCGCATCGAGCACCAGCACGCCTCCGAAGGCCGGACCGTTCACTCCCGGGTGCAGTGCGAACCACGCCGCGGCTCCCAGCGCGATCAGCCCAAGCGTGACCGCCGTTCGCAGCCGGCGTGGCAGGTCCTGACCGCGGCCGGCGACCAGATCGAAGCCCAGTACGACCAGCGCGCCGAACACCAGCGCGACCTCGGGCTGCAGCGCGAGGAAAAGTTCGTGGTAGTTCGGCGTCATGGCGTGCCTCCCTTCAGCGCCGCCTGCATCAGCGGCGATTGCAGCGCAGGCGTGATCCATTGCAGGAGGACGTCCGGTTTCAGGCCGATATAGACCGTCGCCGTCAACAAGAGGATCGTGCCCGCGCGCTCCGGCCACGTGATCGGTTCACAGTGCAAGGGCGTCGTCGGGGTCGCGGGCCCGGACTTGTCCGTGGTGCCGAAGAACGATACCTGGATCGCCCGCAAGGTGAACGCCGCCGCGACGAGGACGCCGCCCGCGGCAAACATCGCCCAGAGCGGCGAGGTTTTCCACGTGCCGATCAGGATCGTGAGCTCGGCCGGAAATCCGCTGAAGCCCGGCATGCCCATCGAGGCGAGACCAGCGAGCACGAACGTCAGCGCGGCAAACGGCATCCGCCGGTGCAGTGGCATCGCGCGCAGGTCGGCCATCCGGCGCGTGTGCGTGCGCTCGTAAACCATCCGGCCGACGACGGCGAACAGCAGCCCGGCGATCACGCCGTGGGAAAACATCTGCAGCACCGCCCCGCTCACCGATTGCTGATTCGCGGCCGCGAGCCCGAGCAGGACAAAGCCCATGTGGCTGACGCTCGAGTAGCCGATGACGAACTTGAAGTCGTCCTGCATCAGCGCGATCAGGCCCGCATAGATGATGCCGATGATCGACAGCCAGGCGATCGTCGGCTGCCAGAACTCAAACCCCGTGGGAAACATCGGCATCGCTACGCGCAGGCAGCCGTACGCGCCGAGCTTCATCACCACGCCGGCCAGCAGCATCGACGCGGCCGTCGGCGCGGCCACGTGGCCGGTCGGCGCCCACGTGTGGAATGGGAACAGGCCCGCGAGAATCGCGAATCCGAAGAACACCAGCGCGAACAACGCGACCTGCTCGGTGTGCGAGAAAAGCGTCGCTGCCCGCACGAGGTCAGCCAGCGCGAAGCTCTTTCCCCCGCCCAGCGCGAACGCCCACAGCAGCCCCGCGAGCACCAGCGCGCTGCCGGCGAACGAATACAGCACCAGCTTCATCGCGCCGTACTCGCGGTTCGTCGAACCCCAGTTCGCGATCAGGAAATACTTCGGTACGATCGCGATCTCGTAGAAGACGAAGAGCAGAAACGCGTCCGCACTCAGAAACACGCCGTACACCCCGCCGATCAGCGCCAGGTAAAGCGCGAAGAACTCACCGGCCCGCTCCTCGATGTTCCAGGAGAACAGCACGCCCGAGGTCGCGGCCAGTCCCGTCAGCACGAGCAGCGTCAGGCTGATGCCATCCGCCGCGAGGTG
>JBEIHL010000221.1:0-5946 GCA_040381375.1 Opitutaceae bacterium | reverse complement strand
CCTGGCTCGCCGCCACCCAAAAATACATCGCCGCGTCGTCGATGCGCGCCTCGACCGGCGTGGTCATCGCAATGTCGTGGCGCGAGATGTATCGGAAAAGCGGGCCGAACAGGCGGTTCGACTGGTCGAAGTAATTGCCCTTGCCGGACGAGCGCAGGAGCACGCCGGCAGGCAGGGTCTTCAGTTCGGCAACGCCCGGCGCGGTCGGAGGAAAGGCTTGTTCAGTGGCCATGGCGGAAGCAGCGAGCAGAAGCGAAAGGAGGGCGAGGCGGAAGCGGAGCGGCATGGGATCGGAGGTCACTACGTTTGGCGGGACGCCGCAGATGCGGATGGGCCAGGAAGCGCGTTCGAGCCTCAGCCGCCGCGCCGGAAAGGTGCGGCCGGGGGCAGGCTGGGTCCTAACCGGCGACCTGCCCGGCGCCGCCGAGCTGCTCGGCCCGTTTCACCAACGCCATGGCGGCGTCCAGTTTAAGGTCTTCCAGCCGCTTGAAGGTGATGCAGCTGCGGCCGACCTTGACCTTGCCCAAGGTGGCTGCGGCCTGTTCGGCAAGGTACCGACCCTGGTCCGCGGCGCAGATGTACAGGCAGAAATAATTCTTGCGGGCACAGAGCCCGACGAGGAACCAGTCTCCCTCGCGCCCGCTCGCGTACCGATAGTGAAACTTCCCATAACCGATGATCGGCGTGGCGCCGATGCCGGGCATCAGCTCGGCCTTGAGTTTGGGCGCCGCTTTGCGGATGGCACGATGCAGGGTCTCGAGGGTCGCACGACTGTCGCCTTCGAGCGACTTGAGGTAGGTGGCGGGCGTTGCCGGCGCGGGCTTCTTCATGGCGGAATGAGCGGGACGACATCGGTGAACGCTCCCCTCCGCGGAAGCGAGATTCTTGCGCCTGCCGGGAGGTGCCGACGCTCCGCCCTCGACTTCCCCCCCGACGGCGTGACTCCCGCGACCCCAGCGCGCGATTCACGACGTTCGACTGCACCTGCGCCCAGGGCCGCCAACGCCGCGCGTCTTTACTCCGCCCGCTTTCGCGGCCAGTAACCGTTCATGCCCCCGACCGCTTCGTCGTGGCGCGGACTCGCCGCCGCCGCCCTGCTCGTGCTCCTCACCGCCGGCAGCAACAGCCGCGCGGCGAAATCCCCGGTCGAGCCCGGCCAGCGCTGGGAGTTGTTCGTCGACGACTTTCTCGTCGACACGGTGCGCGACGCCACGCTCGTGCTGCACCCGCCGCGCCGGGCCGAGGTCGTGCTGGTGACCGACGCCCCCTGGGAGGGACCGACGAGCGCATACTTCACCGTGCTCAAGGACGGCGACACGATCCGGCTGTACTACCGCGGTTCGGTCGGCGGCTCGGACCACTCGATCGACCAGGTGACGTGCGTCGCGGAGAGCAAGGATGGCATCCACTTCACCCGGCCCACGCTCGGCCTGATCGAAGTCAAGGGATCCAAGGCCAACAACGTGGTGTGGAAAGGCGTCGAGTCGCACAACTTCGCGCCCTTCCTCGACCGCAATCCCAACGCCCGGCCCGACGAACGCTACAAGGCGCTCGGGGGCGTGAAGCAGCCCGGACGCAACTGGCACCAGGGGGAAACGCCGGGTGGGCTGTACGCGTTTGCGTCGGCGGACGGCATCCACTGGCGCAAGCTGCGCGACGAGCCCGTCATGACGCAGGGCGCCTTCGACTCGCTCAACCTCGCCTTCTGGGATTCCGCGCGCAACCGCTACGCCTGCTACAGCCGCATCTTCGCCGACCGCGTGCGCGCGGTGCAGAGTGCGTCGTCGGCGGACTTCCTCACCTGGGAAACCGGCACGCCCAACCGCTACGCCCCGGGCGTCCCGGCGGAGCACTTCTACACCAGCGCGACGCTGCCGTGTCCCGACGCGGAGCACCTGCTGCTCGCGTTCCCGATGCGTTTTCTGCCCTCCCGCCACAAGGTGCCGTCCCACCAGACGGCCGGGGCGTCCGATGCGGTCTTCCTGTCGAGTCGCGACGGCGTGACCTGGGACCGGCCCTTCCTCGAGGCGTGGGTGCGACCGGGGCCCGACGAAAAGAACTGGACCGACCGCAGCAACATGCCCGCCTGGGGCATCGTCGAGAGCGCGCCCGGCGAGTGGTCGATGTACATCTCGGAGCACTACCGCTGGCCCGACAACCGTATCCGCCGTCTGGTGACGCCCCGCCACCGGCTCGGTTCACTGCACGCGGGCGCCCGCGGCGGCGAGTTCACCACCCGTCCGCTCGTGGCCGGCGGCCGGCGGCTCGTGCTCAACTATGCGACCTCGGCCGCCGGCTCGGTGCAGGTCGAAATGCAGGATGAGAACGGCCGCCCTCTGCCCGGCTTCGCGCTGGCCGACATGGCGCCGCTGTTCGGCGACGAACTCGACGCCGTCGCGCGCTGGAAGGCGGGCGCAACCCTGCCCGTCCGGAACGGACAACCGGTGCGGCTGCGCTTCGTGCTCAAGGACGCCGACCTTTTTGCACTCCGTTTCGCGGAGTGACCCGCCTTGGCGCCTCGCTGCCGGCGCTACTTCAATTCCTGCATGAACCCGGGCAGGGACCACCGGTTCTGGAGGCTGGTCGCATTGGCGTAGCTGGTCGGAAAGAGCTTCGCGAGGTGAGCGCGGACCTCCTCCTGGGACTTGCCCTGCCGGATGAGCACCGTGATTTCGTCGCGCATCTTCACGACGTTATCGCGGTAGGTCTTCAGGCCGGCGCGGTTGGTCACGACGCCATGCCCCGGGATCACCTGGTCGAAATCGAGTGCGGCCATCGCGGCGTCGATGGTCTTGATCCACTCGACGAGGCTCCCCCCGCCGCCGTAGTCGATCAGCGGCGTGACGCCTGCCATCAGATCGCCGGTGTGGATCACGCGTTGCGCCGGGAAGTACACGATCACGTCACCGTTGGTGTGGCCACGGCCGAAGTAGTGGGCCCGCACTTCCTTGCCGCCGAGAAACACCGAGGTCTCGTCCGTGAACGTGATGCGGGCGGGCTTCATGCTCCCGGGCGATCCCGCCTGCTTGCCGCCCACGATGTTGGCGCGGGCATTCTTGTGGGAGATGATTTCAGCGACCTCGATGAAGCGCGTGTTGCCGCCGCTGTGGTCGGAGTGGTGGTGGGTGTTGATCACGTACTTCACCGGCTTGGGCGTGACCGACTTCACCTGGGCCAGGATGCCCTCGTAGTCCTCCTCGAACTTGTCGTCGACGAGGATGACGCCCTCGTCCGTGACGAGGACGCCCACGTTGCCGCCATTGCCGATGATCACGAACAGGTCGTCGGCGACCTTCTCGATGCCGAGCGGCGGGCGACCTTGCTTTTGTTTTGGCTGCGACTGGGCGAGCAGGCCGGCGGTCACGGCGCCGAGAGCGAGGAGAGCGAAAGCAAACAACACGTGGAATCTGCGCATGGTGGGGATGGGGTGGTCAGCCATGATTCGGCAAACCGGGCGCGATTCCAGCCAGGAGATTGCGGTGCGCCCGTCCGGCCCCGCCGGTTGACGCCTGTTCCGCGCCCCACCAGCGTCCCCGCTTCCGCCTCCACCCACTCCCATGCGCCTCCCCGCCCGCCTCCTCGTTGGGCTTTGCATCGTCCTTGTCGCCTCCGCCCAGGAGCCGGCAAAGCGGCACTTGATCGACGCGCAGACCCCGCAGGGCCTGCGCGAACTCTTCCGGGCATCGGCGGATCGGCTGCCGCTCGTCAGCGCACACCGGGGCGGCGCCGGTCCCGGGTGGCCGGAGAACTGCCTGGCGACCTTCGAAGCCACACTGCGTCACGGTTGGGCGTTGCTGGAAATCGACCTGCGCACCAGCAAGGACGGCGTCATCGTGTTGATGCACGACGCCACCCTGGATCGAACGACCAACGGCAGCGGCCTGGTCAAGGAGCGGACGCTGGCCGAACTGAGGCAGCTGCGACTCAAGGATCGCCAGGGCAACCCGACAGATCATCGCATCCCTACGCTCGACGAAGCGATGTCGTGGGCGCGGGGGAAGACGATCCTCATGCTCGACAAGAAGGAGGTCCCGGTGAAGGAGGTCGTGGCCATCATCGCGCGGCACCGGGCGGAGTCCTACGCCATGATGCTGGCGTACTCGCTCGCGGAAGTCCTCGAATGCCACGCGCTCAACCCCGACATCATGATGGAGGCGATGCTGGGCACGCGGGCGCGTTACGACGAGTTTGCCGCCGCCGGCGGTCCGTGGGGAAACATCATCGCGTTCGTGGGCCACACCGCCACGCCCGATACCGAACTGTGCCGGCTGATCCGGGCGAAGGGTGCGCGCTGCATGGCGGGCACGTCGCGCAATCTCGACCTCGAGTTCCTCCGGGGGCGCGTGGCCACGATGGAACCGCTGCAGGCCGGTTATCGCGCCGTGCTCGAACGCGGGGTGGATGTCATCGAGACGGACATCCCGCGGGAATTGTCCCCGTGGCTGAACGCCAGTCCGCCGCCCGCCGGGTCCGCCAAGGCGCGATACTTTAAGCTGGGCCAGCCCTGAGCTCGGGTCTCCCGGCTGCCGGACACGGCCTGCGGAATTGTAACGTGAAACAGACAGACCCGAATCGCGCCAAGTTATGGGCGGTTATCGCTTCCGATACCCGCCCAGGGGTGATAGTCGGATCGAACCGAATTTCGCGCCCGCTGCGCTCAAGACGCCAAGGCGCAGAGAGTCGGAGTAGTTTCGCGATCGACATGCTAATGCTTTCTCCGCGCTTAACTCACTGGATCAGTCCGCTGCTTGCCAGCGTGGCGGCGGCCGCGACGCCCAACATCGGTCCGCGCGGTGAGGACTTGCTCCTGCTCGCCAACGGCACGGTCCGCATCGGCATCGACCGCGCCAAGGGCGGCGCGATCACCTGGCTCTCCTGGGCGGCGTATCCAAAAAACATGGTCAACGTGGCCGACCCCGGCCGCTTGATCCAGCAGTCGTACTACGCCGGGCTCCGCCTCGACCGCCGGGCCGAAGGCCAGAGCAAATCCTGGAGCCCGTGGTCGTGGAACCCGATCCAGGGCGGCGGGGTGTCGTCGTGGGCGCGGGTCACGGTCTTCGAACGCCAGGAGGGACACACGTTGTACGCCGAGACGGTGCCGAAACTCTGGGACATGCCCGACGAGGAGGCGGCCGCAGTCATGCGGCAGTGGACGTCGTTCGAGCCTGGCCTGCCCAACGTCGTGGTCGTGCGCTGCGAATTCGTGGCCCGGCGCGCCGCCGACGATCGCTGGGGCCCGGCGCGACTTTCGCCGCAGGAGATTCCCGCCTGCTACTTCACGCGGAATTTCAGTGCGATGAAGAGCCACCTCGGCGGCAGCGAGTGGCGCGTCGAGTCGCAGAAGCCCGGTCCGCCCTGGGGCAAGGCCACGCCGCCGCGGCAGGCGATGGCGTTCTTCGCCCCCAACGGCCAGGGCGTCGCCGTGTTCAGCCCAGCCGCCACTCAGCCGTGGAACTTCGGTCCGCACGGCGGCGGCGCGAGCGAAGATCCCACCGCCGGGCCCTGCCTGCACGTCGCACCGATCGACCGCGTGAACCTCGGGCCGACTTCCACGTACCGCTACCGGTACTGGCTCGTCGTCGGCACCGAAGCCGAGATCGCCGCCAGGCTCGACGTCCTATGGACGAAGTACGCTGCCGAGCGCGCGACGCTGTCGAATCCCTGAAACACGTTCGCCGCGGCACACGCCATTGCGCCACCGGCGCTGCAACTCCCCCGCATCGAATCCCTCCCCGCATGAAATCTTCGTTCCGCCGGCTTGGTGTCCTCGCGGCGCTGCTCGCGCTCGGCGCGCCGGCGCTCGCCCCCGCCGCGACCTCGCGCGCGCGGCCCAATGTCATCCTGATTTTCAGCGACGATCACGGCTTCACGGATCTCGGCGCGCAGGGCGTCGACCGCGACATCCAGACGCCGCACCTCGACGCCCTCGCGCGCGACGGGGTGCGG
>JBEIHL010000220.1:0-5958 GCA_040381375.1 Opitutaceae bacterium | reverse complement strand
CTCGTCGAGGTCGGAGAGCATGCGCCGGTAGCCCATCTTGCGGTTGTTGTCGTCGTAGACCGGCACCGGCACGTATCCATCTTTCCCTGACCCGATCGTGTACACGGGGACGCCGCGCGACTTCGCGAGCTCGGCCGCCTGCTGGGGCTGGAGCGCACCGCGGTTGTTCGCGCCGTCCGTCATCAGCACGACGAACGCCCCCATGCGTTTCCCGCCCGAGTCGCGTTTCGCCTGTTCGAGCCGCGTGAGCGCCACGCCGATGCCGTCGCCGATCGCGGTGCCATCCTCGATCATGCCGATGCGCACCCGGCTCAATTGCCGCGACAGCCAGGCGTGATCGAAGGTGAGCGGTGCCATCGTGTACGCCCGCCCGGAGAACAGCACGATGCCGATCCGGTCCGCCGGTCGCCGGTCGATGAAGGCCTGAATGACGGGCTTGATCGCCTGCAGCCGGTTGATGCGTTCGCCGTCCTTCTCGAAATCCTCCGCCCGCATCGAGGTTGAAAGATCGATCGCGAGCATGATGTCGTAACCCTCCGAGCGCACTTCCCGCTTGTCCTCGACCCGCTGCGGCCGCGCCAGCGCGCCGATCAGCAGGGCCAGCCCGAGAAACGCGAGTACCACCGGCCAGCGCGCCGGGGCCGCGAGTGACGGCCGATGCCACGCCGCGGCAAACGGTACCAGGAGGACCGGCACGCTCCGCCGGCCGCGCAGCCAAAACACCACTGGCAGCACCAGCAGTGCCACGAGCCAGATGGGGTCTTTGAGGGCGAGGTGGCTCATGGCGGTGCCAGTTGGCAAGTGCCAGGTGACAAGGGGCAGGACGGCACCGATTTCATCTTGGTACTTGTAGCCTTGATACCTGTTACTTTGCTGCTGGCCCGCGTCAGCGTGCCCTCATCCTCGCGTGGAAGAACCGCACCAGCGCGTCCAGGCGGTTTTGGTCGGTGCCAACGATGAGCCGGCTGAGCGGATCGGGGAATAATGACTGCCAGGCCGCCTCCCGTTCCCGCACCCAGTCGGCGTGTGCGGCACGTTCGGCCGCACTGCCTTCAAGGGTGACGAGCCGCCCCGCGACCGGGTCGTAGGCGACGAAACTCTCGCCGGCCGGCAGCGCGCGCTCCCACGGGTCGTCGACCCGGAATCCCATGGTCTGGTAGCGGCGCTGCAGCACGGTCCAGCCCTCGGGCTGCGCGCCGATCCGGCCGCCCCGCGGGACCGGCGGAAAATCGCCCAGCCAGATTAAAACGCTGTGCTTCGGAGCCGCGCGGGCGAGGAACCGCCACGGAATCTCCGGTGCGCCGTCGGTCGGTTCCGGGGCCGGCCGCGCCAGCAGCGTGGCGGCGGAGTGCATGATCTGGCCGCGCCCGTGTACGGGTTCGCGAAACAGGTTTCCACGCGGCGACGCGTGCACGAAGCCTACCCGGTCGCGGTTCACCGCGCCAAGCAGCATCACCAACCCGGCGATTTCAAGCAGCGCCTCGCGTTTGGATTGCGCGCCGGAACCAAAGTGGAGCGATGGCGAATCCTCGAACACCAGCAGCAACGTGACCTCGCGCTCCTCGACGAACTTCTTGCGGTAGGGTTCGCCGAGCCGCGCGGTGACGTTCCAGTCGATGTCGCGCACGTCATCGCCGAACTCATACTTTACCACCTGGTCGAACTCCATGCCGCGCCCGCGAAACGCCGAGCGGTACTCGCCGCTGAGGACGTTTTCCACCGCATGCCGCACCCGCCATTCGAGCTGCCGCAAGAGCGCGAGTGGGGACGCGGACGGAGACGTGGAGGCGGGAAGAGGCAACGGGAGAAAAGTGGGAGCCTATGATCTATTCCATCCGGACCGGCCGATCCGATCTCGGCCCCGGATTTAAATATCCGATTTCAGATTGCTGATGCTCGATTCAAGATTGCTGCAATTGCGGCGTACCGACGGCGTGGATCACTCGTCGACTACGTCACACCTGGGTTGGCACCGGCGTCCGCTCCAGTACTTGCGCCACGATGGCGTCGGGCGTGATTTCCTCGGCTTCCGCTTCATACGTGAGACCGATGCGATGACGCAGCACATCGGGCGCGAGTTCCTGCACCAGGGAGGGCGTGAGATAGTCCTGTCCGCGCAACCACGCGAGCGCGCGGCCGGCCTGGTAGAGCGCGAGTGAGGCGCGGGGCGATGCGCCGAAATTCAGGTAGCGTTTGGCGCCGGTATTCCGCTCGGCGAGCGCGCGCGTGCCGCGGACGACGGCCAGGATGTAGCCCTGCACGGCCGGCGAGAGGTGGATCGCGTCGACCTGGGTGCGGAGCGCGAGCAGTTCCTCGCCGCTCGAAGCCGCGACGAGCGACGGCTGCTTCGTCATCTGCCCCCAGCGCTGCATCATCGACGATTCCTCTTCGGCCGTCGGGTAATCCACGATGAGCTTGAAAAGGAACCGGTCCGTCTGCGCCTCGGGCAGCGGATAGGTGCCTTCCTGCTCGACCGGATTTTGTGTCGCCATCACGAAAAACGGCTTCGGCAACGGATGCGTTTGCCCGCCGATCGTGACCTGCCGCTCCTGCATGCCCTCGAGCAGCGCGCTCTGCACCTTGGCGGGGGCGCGGTTGATTTCGTCGGCGAGCACCAGATTGGCGAAGATCGGCCCGCGATGCGCGGTGAACTCGCCGTTCTTGGGCTGGAAGATCATCGTGCCGACTACATCGCTCGGCAGCAGGTCCGGCGTGAACTGGATGCGCTCGAACTGCACGCCCAATGCGGTCCCCAGGGATTTGATCAGCAGCGTCTTCGCCAGGCCGGGCATGCCCTCGAGCAGCACATGGCCGTTGGCGAGCAAGGCGACAAGAAGGCGCTCGACGACGGCGTTCTGGCCGATCACGGCCTTGCCGATTTCGTCACGGAGCTTTTGGGACCAAGCGGGACCGGTCATCATGTGGTGCGGAATGGAATGAAAAGTGGAAGCCCAGCAAACGGCGCAGGGCGGACGGGAGGCGGTTTGACTCGCGGGAAAAGGATAAGTTTCGCTACACAAAAGGCGTGCCGATGGCTTTACCACCCCAAATCGATGAACGACTGGCCCGGCTGGGAACGGGCGTGGTCGACGTGGACGAGCGCTTCGTCCGCGGCACCGGCCCGGGTGGACAGAAGATCAACAAGACCAGCTCAACGGTCTGGCTCCGCCACCGGCCGACGGGCGTCGAGGTGCGCTGCCAGCGCGAACGCTCGCAGGCCGCCAACCGGGATCTGGCCTGGCGCAAGTTGTGCGATAAACTCGAGGCGCGCCAGCGCTCGGCCGCCGCTGCGGTCGTCGACGAGCGCGAAAGCGAACGGCGCCGCAACCGCCAGAAATCCCGCGGGCAGAAGGTGCGGATGATCGAGACGAAGAAGCACCGCGCGAAGCACAAGTCGTCCCGCGGACGGGTGAACGATTGGTAGTTCTCTGGGAGCGCGGACGTCCTCGTCCGCTCGGATCGAATGCGGACGGGGACGTCCGCGCTCCTAGGGCCGACACGCGGCTACCGCGGCGTGATCTTCAGGTTGGCAAAATGGGCCACGGTCGAGCCTTCGAACCAGAGCGCCACGGCGCCCTTGCCGGCCGGACTGGTCTTGAGGTCGTTCACGATCAGCGTGGGCTGGGCTTGGCCATTCACGAACAACCGCGCCTTTCCACCGTCGATCTCGATCTTCACCCGGATCCATTCGGCCGGACCGATATCCACGTAGGATTCGTAGCGTGACGGGGTCTCCTGCCGCAGCTTCGACCAGGTGTGCTCCGGATGCGAAATGTACTGGGCGCTGTGATTGCGCCGCTCCTGGTCGTCGGCGCGGCCGTTGGTCGGGCGCAGGTAAAAGCAGTCGTAGGTTCGCCGGTCCGGCTGAACCCGAAACGCGATTCCCACGAAACCGCGCGCTCCGCCGGTGGCTCCGGGCGCAGGTTCCCCGGCGAGGTCGACTTCGATGGTGCCGTTCGAAAACTCCACGCCGTCGCAGAGGGCGAGGTGATCGCGGCGTCCGGCTTCCGACGCCGGCCCACCCGCCTTGCCGCCGCCTTTTTTCTTCCCGGCGGGTGGAGTTGTGGCCGGTGCCGCCGTGGCAGCGGGGGCGGGCGTGGCCGTGAGTCGGAGCGCGGTCCGGCCCTGGTAGACAACCGGGGCCGCCTGTGTCTGGTGGAGCGTCAGGCCGGCGGCGGTGTCGAGCGGCACGGTCCGACTTTGGGCGAATGTTTCCGCGGGAAAGAGCGCCAGGGCGAAGCCGAGGCAGGTGCTGGCGAGGGCGATGGGGCGGTTCATGCACTGGTTTTGGTTGTCCACCATGGCCCCGGGTCAAGTCGCGAATCGCCCCGCCTGGCCGCGTCAACGGTGCTGCCGCTGCATCTTGCTCACGGCCTGGGGTGTGACGCCGAGCAGGCGCGCCGCCTGGCTTTGGTTGCCGCGGGTCTTGCGTAGCACGGCGCGCACGAGCTCGTGCTTGATCGTGCGCAGGTAGTATTCCAGCGAGAACCCCTCGCGGATCCGCGGCACCGCCTGCGCGAGCACGTTGGAAAGGTTGATGGAGAGATCGAGGTCGACGTCCTCGGGCTGCAGCACGCGTCCGTCGGCGTTGACCACGGCCTGTTCGACCACGCGCCGGAGTTCGCTGATGTTACTGGGCCACGCGTGGCTCTCGAGCTTGGCGATCGCGGCGGGCGAAAACCGGCGCGCGTGCGGCAGCGTGCGATTGATCCGGTCCAGCTCCTCGCGCGCCAGCAGCGTGATGTCGCCCGGGCGTTCCCGCAGCGGGGGCAGCCGGATCAGGTGGGCCTGCAGCCGGCGCCAGATGTCGGCGGGGAAATTCCGCCGCCGCACCTCCTCCTCGAGATCGCGATCCGTGGTGCCGATCACGCGCACCCGCGAGGGAATCGGCACGCGTGCCCCGGTGGCATAATAGTAGCCGTCATCGGCCGCCTTGAAGAGGCGGGCGAGCGCAGGCGCGGGCGCATGCTGGATCTTGATCAGGACGAGCGTGCCTCCGTCCGCGGCATGGAGTTTGCCCATGGACTCGTCGCCGCCGTCGCCGAACAGCGCCGTATCAAACATCGTCTCTGGCACCGTGGCGCAGTTGAAGATCACCAGCGGGCCGCCCCGCCGCGGCCCGAGTTCGTGGACCAGGGCGGCAAAGTGCTGCTTTTGCGTGCCGGGTTCGCCGCTGAGGAGCAGCGGTGTGACGTGGCGGCCCAGCTGCACGGCCTGCTCGACGGAACGACGCAGGAAATAATGACGCGGAATGCCTGCGACCGGTCCCTGCAACTCCGCGTCGTCCCATCGGTCACGCCGGGTCGCCAGCAGGTTCAGGGTGTCCGGCTTGATCGCGGCGAGCGGCTCGCTCCAGTCCACTTCCCGCAACTGCCGCGGCCCCGCCAGCCCCCCGTGCACCGTGCGGCGGACATTGAGCACGCGCGCGGGAAACTCACCCGAGGCGACCAGCAACACCCATGAGGCATGGATCTCCGGCGTGCCCGCCAGCAGCGACACCGTGTAGTCGTCGTGCGGCGCCGCCTGGCGGAGCGGCGCCACGGTTCGGCGCAGCGCCGCGATGATCTCCGCGTGCGAGGACGAATCGACGATGCCGGTGTCCGCCAGACTGACCTGAACCTTGGGGTGTAACTGGCGCAGGATCGCACGCGTGCGCTCCACCTGCTCCCGGCGGTGCGAGCGGACGAGCAGCACGAACCGGTCAAACTTCCGCTCGTCCAAGACCGTGAGCACCGGTCCCTTCAGCTGGCCGTCCTCGTGGTTCTCGAAATAGTACGGGTCGCGGAAGCCGACGAAGGAAAGCAGAGTCTGGCGAGGCATGAGGCGACATCCTGCAACCTGCGTTGAAGGAATCAACCCAAGTTGCAGCGATTCCCATTGTGATGGGATATGATTTCACGCTCCGTGCGGCCTGTCTCCCGGCGACGCCCCCGCGCTGGTGGAACGAGCCCGCCGCCT
>JBEIHL010000219.1:0-5976 GCA_040381375.1 Opitutaceae bacterium | reverse complement strand
GATCGCCTGTGACTGCAACGCGCGCAGATCGCGCAGGAGCTTGCGATCGAGCAGGCTCATGTCGCGTTCACCACGCCAGCGTCCGGATGGCGGCGCGCTGCTGATTTTCCCGCCGGTTCACGATGCGTCCGTCCGACAAAGTGAAGACGCGGTCCGCCATGTCCGCGAGGATCGCGTTGTGCGTGATGATCACGGCCAGCGTGCCGATGTCGCGATTGATGCGTTCGATGGCCTCGAGCACCGTAATGCCGGTGTGGACATCGAGCGCGCCCGTCGGCTCGTCGCACAGCAGAACTTCCGGCCGCTTGGCGATCGCGCGGGCGATGGCCACGCGTTGCTGTTCCCCGCCGGAGAGCTGCGCCGGAAAATGATCCATGCGATCCGCGAGGTCCACCAGGGCGAGGGCCTCCTCGGGCGCCATCGGGTCGTGGCAGATCTCCGTGATGAGCGCGACGTTCTCGCGCGCCGTGAGGCTGGGGATCAGGTTGTAGGCTTGGAAAACGAAGCCAACGGCATCACGCCGAAAAGCGGTGAGTTCGTCCTCGTCGAACTCGGCGAGGTTCGCCCCGCGATATTGCAGGATGCCCCGCGTGGGCGAGTCGAGGCCGCCCAGTTGGTTGAGCAGGGTGGACTTGCCGCTGCCCGAAGCGCCCAGCAGCACGATCAACTCGCCCGCAAAGAGATCCAGATCGATTCCGGCGAGGGCCGTGACCGCCGCCGTGCCGTCGCCGTAGATGCGCGCCAGATCGCGCACGTGGAACAAGATTTCCGCGGAGGCGCGGGATGGCGCCGGTGGCGAGTAATGGGATTCCTTGGACGGCATGACGCGGGGGAAAACTGAAATTCAGTTACCCGCCCGCGGCAACGGGCAAACCAGCAAAGGCCCGTTTCCACAACCCTGAGAAAGCTCGCTGGCTGGAGCGGCTGAGCCGCAACGCGCTGAGGACAGCGCGTTCCACCTTTACTTCGCCCGCAACGGCGCGGGCGGCGGTAGAAAATCCACGACCTTCTTGCCGGTGAACTCCAGTTCGATCTCCTTCGCCCGGCGTTCGCCCTTGGTAATCCACGGCGGGTAGGTCGACTTGAGCTGCGTGCGCAAAGCCTGTTCGGTCTGGCCGTCCGCACCCTTTTGCCGGGCCACGATCAACCAGCCCAGAGCCTCGCCGTAGTCGCGTTTCACGCCCAGGCCGTTCGTATAAGCGGCGCCGATATTGAAAAAGGCCTCCTTCTCTCCGCCGGCGGCCCCGGCGCGAAAATAGGCCAGGGCGCGGGCCGGATCCTTGGCGACGCCCCGTTCACCGTGAGCGAGCAGCATGCCGATCCGAAAAGCGGCGGCGGAGTGGCCGGCGCGGGCCGATTTTTCGAGCAGGGCGACCCCGCGCGCTTCGTCCGGGGGCACCCCGTCGCCGCGGAGCAGCATCTCGCCGAGCTGGGCCTCGGCCTTGGGATTTCCCTTGGCGGCGGCCTGCTGCAATTCCTTGAGGTCCGCCCAGCTGTCGCCCCCGGCTCCGCCCGTGCGTGACATGAGGACGGGGCCCGAGTCCTTTTCTTTCGTTTCCTTCGCTTTGGCAGCGAAAAGCGAAGGCGCCAGTGAACTGCCCATGACGGCCAGCGCGAGCGAAAGGCCGCAACAGGCCGGCCGGAACCGTGAGCGGGAGGGGGTGAGGAAGCGGGAGAAGGTGCTCATGAGTGGAAGTGAGCCCATTGGACCACGCGGACCGGCCGGCCGTTCCCGCAACGGGCTGAAGTTGAGGCGCTCAGTCGCCCACTTCACCTGTGACGGTTGCGCCGCCAACGATATTCACCTTGGCAAGGATTGCCTGCTGAATCTTCGCCGCAAGCTCCGGCTTCTCTTTGAGCGCCTGTTTGGCGGCATCGCGGCCCTGGCCGACCAGATTGCCCTCGTAGGCGATCCACGCGCCCTTCTTTTCGAGAATCTTGTGCTCGATGCCGAGATCGAGCAGCGACCCCATTTTCGAGATGCCCTCGTCGTACATGATATCGAACTCCACCTCGGTGAACGGCGGGGCGACCTTGTTCTTCACCACCTTGATCTTGGTCCGGTTGCCGATGACCTTGCCTTCGGGCGTCTTGATCTGGTCCTTGCGGCGGATGTCGATGCGGACCGACGAGAAGAACTTCAGCGCGCGGCCGCCGGAGGTCGTCTCCGGATTGCCGAACATCACGCCGATCTTTTCGCGAATCTGATTCGTGAAGATGCACACGCAGTTCGTCTTGCTGACGACTGCGGTGAGGCGGCGCATCGCCTGGCTCATGAGCCGGGCCTGGGCGCCAACGGTCGCATCACCCATCTGGCCGTCGAGCTCCGCCCGCGTCGTGAGCGCGGCGACCGAGTCGAGCACGATCACGTCGATCGAGTTCGAACGGATCAGCGTCTCCATGATGTTGAGCGCGTCCTCTCCCGAGTCGGGTTGCGAGACGAGCAGGTCGTCCAGCTTGACGCCGACGATGCGGGCATATTTCGGGTCGAGCGCGTGTTCCACGTCGATGAAGGCGGCGAGCCCACCGAGTTTCTGGCACTCGGCGATGACACTCAGACAGAAGGTCGTCTTACCCGAGGATTCCGGGCCATAGATCTCGATGATGCGGCCCTTCGGCAGGCCACCGACGCCGAGCGCCAGGTCGACCGCAAGCGAGCCCGTCGTGAGCGTCTCGACCTTCATCTTGGCATTGCTGCCCAGCCGCATGATCGAGCCTTCGCCGAACTGCTTGGTGATGGAGGAGAGCGCGAGCTCGATGTTCTTGTCGCGGGCGGCACTCGCGGCGGCCAGCGCGGCTCCGTTCACCGCGGGCGCGGCTTTTTGGTCACTGGATTTCGCGGGCTCGGGACGGGTGGGGGCGGCGGTCTTGGACATGGCGGGATTGGATTCGGCGGGCGGGATGGTGATGAGAAAAAGTTCGGTTCGCAGCGTGGAAGCCAGCGGCGGCGAATCAAGGGCGGACCGGACGAATTCCGGGTATTAGGTGTTCAGGTGAACACGTCAAGTCGCGACTCGTGCCAGGCCGCAGTTTCTTCAGTCGGTCAGCCTGTTCCCGTCCTCGGAGGCTTATCCGTGAAATTCCCCCTTCGGAGACACAAAGGGTACGCGATACACTGAGAAGTCGCGATGGTCGGTCGTGAGCACGATGGCTCCGCGGTACTTGCGCGCCAGCAGGACGGCACACCCATCCGCATAATCCATTCGTTGGCCCCAGCGTCGCATCTCCACGAGCACGTTTCCCGGCGGCGGGTCTTCGACGCGCATCCGTTCTACCAACCGTTCCAGAAGATCCAACGCTCGCGGAGCGTTCATTAACACGTGGGTGGCTTCAGCGATCGCCGCGCTGGTGACGATGTACGGTCGACTGGTGCGGCCGATCCATTCTGCGATCCATATATTGTTTGGATCAGCGGCGTCGGCCAGGGCCACGAGCGGCCCTGCATCAAGTATTATGATCGGCGACAATACGGGCACGGACGATCTCCCGCCGCGGCTGCGGATTGCGCGGCAGCGAAACGCAACCCACAAGATGTTCAAGCCCCTCGAGCGGACTACCAGGCACGGCCTTGAATCCGGAGGTTCCCACCGGACTGGTGACCCGACGTTGGCCAGATTTCCGGGATCTTGGTTTCGAGGCGATTGCCATGCCGGCTACCATGCCACGGTTCCGTGCGCTTACAAGTCGTCGGTCATGCGAGCTGCGTACCCGGTTCAGGGGGGGGTTCAACCGAAACGGGCGTGGTGCGCGCTACCTCACGCGCAGCTTATCCTGACTCTCAAGTTTGCCCGACCGTGGAAAATCCCTCACCAACTCAGCCAGAAAACGCCGAACGCGAGCGTCACGATCGCGATGGGGAGGCCGGCCTTCAGGTATTCGACGAATGACAACTGGATGCCCCGCCGGCGCGCGATCTCGGCGACGATCAGATTGGCGACCGAGCCCAGCAACGTAAGGTTGCCGGCCAGGGTGGTGGCCATCGCCAGGGTGAGCCACGCCGTCTCGGGGTTGGTAAGCGTCGGCACGACCGGCCGAAAGAGCATCACGGCCGGGACATTGGAGACGAGGTTGCTCAACACCAGCGATACGACGGTGAGTGCGGCCGGCCCGCCGTCTGCCCAAGGCCGCAGCCACGCGAACAGACCCGCGCCCAGCCCGGTGGTCTCGATCGCTCCCGTAACCACAAACAGCGCAGCGAAGAAAACGAGCAGCCCCCAATCGATGCCTTCGAAGGACTTTTCCGGGTCGCGACGCCGGCTGATGAGCAGCACCGCCGCCGCCGCGAGGGCTGCGAGGGGGATGGGCGCGCCGACCACAAAACCGACCAGCATGAGCCCCGTCGCCAGCATGGCCTTGCGCAGCAGCGGCCGGTATTCCTGCGGCGGGAGCGTCACGTCCCCTTTCAACTCGGCCGGCGCAAACTCGGAACGGTACACCAGGATCATCACGAGCCAGATCACCCCGAGGCCGCCCACCGCGATCGGCGCGAGGGCGAGCGTAAAGTCGACGAACGAGATGCCCGACGCGATGCCGACGAGCATGTTCTGCGGGTTGCCGGTGATGGTGGCGACCGAGCCGACGTTCGCCGCCGTCACGAGCGCCACGAGATAGGGCAGGGGATTGCGCCGGAGCGACAGAGCCAGCTCCAGCACGAGCAGCGTCATCATCAGCGCGATGGTGTCGTTGAGGAAGATCGCCGACAGCACGCCCGAGACGACGATGACCAGCGCGAGCAGCCGGCGCGGCGTGCGCGCCAACTGTACGACCCGCGCGGTGACGAGGTGGAAAAAGCCTGCGATGCGCAGGTTCACGTTGAGCACCATCATCGCGAAGAGCAGCACGATGGTGTTCCAGTCGATCGCCAGGTAGGCCGTCTCGAGCGGAATCGCCCCGATCGCGATCAGCGCGGTCGCGCCGACGAGCGCGATCGTCGCCCGGTTCATGCGCAGCCCGGGCCAGCGACCGATGGCCACCCCGACCAGCGTGATCGCGACGATGATCGCCGTGAGCGTTTGCAGGCCGGTCACCGCGGGTAATACTCGCGGAACCACGCCACGAACCGCCGCAGGCCCTCTTCCAAAGCCACCTTGGGCGTGAACTGGATCGCCGCCTGGACCCGGGTGAGATCGGCGCAGGTCTCGAACATGTCGCCGGGCTGGGGCGGAAGCAGCTCAACCTCCGCCTTTTTCTCGAGCAGCGCCTCGAGCATGCGCACGAAGAGGAGCGTCTCGACGGGCCGGTGGTGCCCGAGGTTGAAGATACGCACGGGCGGCGTCGGCCGCTGCGCCGGCGGGTAGAGCAGGATCTTCACGATGCCGTCGACGATGTCGTCGACATAGGTGAAATCGCGCAGGTTCAGGCCGCGGTTGAAGAGCCGCAGGGGCGTACCGTCGGAAATCGCGCGGGCAAACAGCGTCGGCGCCATGTCCGGCCGCCCCCATGGCCCGTACACGGTGAAGAAACGCAGACCGGTCAGGTTCAGGTCGTAATTGTGCGCGTAGCTGTGCGCCATCACCTCGTTGGCCTTCTTCGTCGCACCATAGTACGAGATCGGCTGGTCGGTGTTGTCGTCCTCGCGAAAAGGCGGCTTCGCCCCCGCCCCGTACACGCTGCTGCTCGACGCGAACACCACATGCTTCGGCGGCGTCCGCCGGCACGCTTCGAGCACGCTCGCGAAGCCTTCGAGGTTGTTCCGCGTGTAGGCGGCCGGCTGCTCCATGCTGAAACGCACGCCCGGTTGCGCCCCGAGGTGCACGACGTAGTCCGGTTTGAAGTGCGCGACCAGCCCTGCGAACTTCTCCGCGTCGGCAAAATCCGCCTGCAGGAAGCGAAACTCCTCGTACGGCGCGAGCTGCTCCAGCCGCGCCCGCTTCAGCGCGACGTCGTAGTAGTCGCTCAAGATGTCCACGCCGAGCACTTCACAGCGCTTCGACTCCGTCAGCCGTCGCGCCGTGTGATAGCCGATGAAGCCGGCCG
>JBEIHL010000218.1:0-5985 GCA_040381375.1 Opitutaceae bacterium | reverse complement strand
GGGGGCCCTGAAGCCTGCGCCCGCGGGGGCGGGCGCTACAATCGGAAATCGGGGATTTTTACCCTGCCCGGGGCGCGCGGGCGCCCTCGCCCGCAGACGTTCGCCGGGGGCGGGGACGCCCGCGCTCCCAGAGAGGTTGCGACCCAACCCCGTTTGCTCCTCGCTCCCGTCCGCATGCCGCTCGTTTCCGTGCTCATGTTGTTTCATCGCGACACCGACTTCCTCCGGCCGGCGATCGCGAGCGTGCTAGCGCAGGAATTCCGTGACTTCGAACTGATCCTGGTCGACAACGGCACCGGCCTGTCCGCGACTCAACTCGGCGAATCCGGCCGCGACCCCCGGCTGCGCTGGGTGCGGCTCGCGCGCAACGAAGGCATTCCCGCCGGCCACAGCGCCGGCGTGGCCGCGGCGCGCGGCACCTACATCGCCCTGCACGACTACGATGACCTGTCGCTGCCGCAGCGGCTGGGCCTCCAGGTCGCGGCCTTGCAGGCTGATGCTAACCTCGGACTGGTTTCCGGACTCGCCCGGCGGATCGATGCCGCGGGCCGCGAGCTCGGTCACGAGTTCTGTCTGCGCGATCCGGACGAGCATCGCCGTTACGCGTCGTACGCGGCGCCGCTCATCACGCCGGCGGCCATGGGCCGGCGTGAACTTTTCGCCGCGCTGCCCTATCGGACTGAATTCCCGTTCGCCGCCGATCTGGATTTCCAGGCCCGGGTGGTGGAGCGCGCGCGCACTGCGGTCGTACCCGAAATCCTGTTACGCTACCGCTGGCATGACGGCCAGACGACGCAGGCCCGGGCCGCCGCGATCGAGCACAGCCGCGCCGTGATCCAGATCATCACCGGCCGCCGCCTGGCCGGCCGCGCGGAGGACCTCGCCGCCGTGCAGGCCGCCACCGTCGCTCCGACCGCCGCCGGATCGTGGCGCCGCGGCGCTGCGGTGTGCGTGGGGGACCGATTTCCGGTTTTTGCCGCGTATCAGGCCCGTCGCTCCTTCGCCCTCGACCGATCGCCGCGCGGCGCCTGGCATGCGTTCCGATGGTTTTGCGCGGCCCGCCAACTCGCCGCGGGCGCGGACCGGGCGCGGGTGCGGCGGATGTTTTTCACCGGGCCGGTGCGGGCACTGGAACTCCATCCATCCGGACCCTAAGGGTTGAACCGGAAATACCAGGTTAACCACTGATGCTCACTGATAGTCACTGATCCCGGACGCGCCGCCAAATCAGTGCCCATAAGTGGGGATCAGTGGTTAGCTCGCGGCGGAATTCAGTTCTCCCCATTTAACTTGGCCCGCGCCATCGGCCGCGTCACGAGCCACGGCACGAGCGGCGTCACCAGCAGCCACCGGGAAAACCACGAGGCGCCACCCGTCGCGGCGATGAGGCTGCCGCCGACCAGCACGACCGCCGTCGTCAGCTCGACCGGACCGCAGGCGCGTTCGCATTTTCCCGCCAGCAGCAGCGTTTGGTAGAACTGCAGCGTGATCAGCGCCACCCCGAACCAACCGGCGGGCAGGATCCACGGCAGCGCGGCGCGATAATCCGGGTGAATCAGCGGGCCCACGAGCCATGGTGCGATCGCCGCGAGTCCGGCGACCGCGATGAGGGCGGTCGCGGCGTAGGCGAGCGCCACCCGGTCGACCTGCGCCGCGAGTCGCGCCCGATCCGGCGTCGGGCGGTCGCCGAGGGCGAAGATGCCCGGTTGGAAGTACTGCATGAACACCGCGCCGAGCGACGATGCGATCACGAGCGCCGCGCCGCCCGCGAGGGTGAAGTAACCGGCCTCGACGGGACCGAAGAAGCCGGCGACGATCCAGCGGTTGAGCCCCGCGAGAACCCAGCCTGCCGCCGCCAGCACGATGAAGAGCGGGCCGCCGTACGCCGCCGCGATGACGGGCGGCGCGGCGTTCGTTCCCGCCGGCTTCCGCCAGTAGCGTCGCAGCGCCAGCGCGCCGATGCCCGCCCCCAGCAGCGCGTGCACCGCGAAACCGCCCCACAGCGCGGCGAGTGCGCCCGCGGACAGCACATAGGCGATTGGCGGAAGAAAGGTGCGCGACACCGACAGTGACATCGACACCACGCTGTCGCGCCAGTGCGCGCCTTCGGCCTGCAGCGCGGCCTGCGCCAACGCGCTGGCGGACAACAACGCCGCCGCGGCGAACAGCGCGGCGCCGAGCGCCAGCGGGTTGCCCGCACTCAGCGCGGACAGCGCCCACGCGCCCAGCCCGGCGGCCAACGCGAGCCACGGGAGGCGACGCGCCCACGCCCGGGCCACGACCGCCAGCAGGGCCGGTCGCGACGTCGCCGACGCCCAGTGGCGCACGGTGAATTTCAGCAGTCCGGCGTGCACCACCCACATGCCGATCGGCGCGAGAGTCAGGAACACGCCGTAGACGCCGAGCACCTCCGGCGGCACGAGGCTCGAGTTCACCTTCACGCCGGCCACGCCGCAGCCGACGCCGAACGCCTGCGCGAGTGCGATGGGAATGAGACGGAGCCGGGAAGGGGCCGGAAGGGACGGCATGCGGTGACGAGCGGCGCGGCGAGGCGCGGTGCCGAGGATGCCGGCACAATCGCGTGGACTCCGCAAGCTGGGCTGTGGCTGGAACTGTAGGAGCGGGTTTATCCCGCGACGCGTCGGAGCGTGAAGCCCCGTCGACGATTCGAACCGCGCGCGTTTGGTGCTTTCCCGCGCGGAGCCGCGCGCTTTGCTGAGGCTCGATGTCCGATCCCGCGCCGCCGACGGTTCTGCACTACACCGGTTATAACGATGACCGCGGTGGGATCATGTCGGTCATCGGCGCGCTGGCGGGCACCGGAGCATTCGACTGCGTTCTCGGCGTAAATCCGGGTTTTCGGGCGAGGCGATTCCCCGCGTTGCGAACCCTGGCGCTGCCGTCGCTGATGGCGGAACAATTGGGCGTGACGACCCTGTGGCGCGCGCGGGCGGTCGCGCGGGAGGTGCAGGCTTGGCTCCAGGCGGATCCAGCCCGCGTGTTTCACGGCCACTCGCGCGCTGGGCTGGCGGTCGCCTTGCGCCTGGCGGCGCTCGGCGAACGCCGGGTGGTTGCCACCGTTCATTGTTTTGGCCGGCACCGTTGGTACTACCGGCGTGCGGCCCGCAAGTTGGTTGACCGGCTCTGCTGGCTCAGCCCGGCGATGAAACGTCACTACGGCCTGCCGGTTGATCCGCGCGACCCGTGGTCCGGGTGTCTGCCGGGTTGCGTGCCGGAGCGGCCGCCCGCGCCGCGTATCGATTCGGCGGGTACGACGCTCCGGCTGGCCGGCGTCGGCACGCTCACGCGGTGGAAGCAGTGGAATCTGGTGCTTGCCGCTCTGGAGCGGCTGCCGGTGGCCCGGCGCGGGCGGGTGGTGTTTCGTCACATCGGCGGTCCCGACGGCAGCGCGGAGTCGCGCGCCTGTGCGGAGGACTTGCGGCGGCAGACGGCGGCCCGCGGCCTTGCCTCCGTGGTCGAGTGGCGCGGGGAGCAGCCGTCGTCCGAAGCTTTGCTGGCCGAGTCCGACGCTCTCGTCGTGGCGTCGGCGGGCGAACCCTTCTCGGTCGCGATGCTCGAAGCCTTGTTCGCCAGTGTGCCCGTGATCGCGTCCGATTCCGGCGGAGCGCCGGACCTGATCGCGCCGCCCGTCAACGGGCGGTTGTTTCGCACCGGCGACGCCGCGGACCTCGCGCGGGCGATCAATGAGTTGGCCGAAGCCGTCGGGCGCGGCGGCGTGGCGATCGACCGGCCGGCGCTGCGACGATTCACTGCCGCGACGAGTGCCGCGCAGTATGCGGCGCTGTATCGGCGGGTGGTTTGAACTGTAGGAGCGGCTTTACGCCGCGACCAAACGGTCGTCGGTACGTTTGGTCGCGGCATAAAGCCGCTCCTACAGGGGCCGTCGTCATTCGACCGATCCCAACGCCGCCGCGAGCGCCGCGATATGTCGCTCAGGCGTGAAATGCTCCCGGTAGTGCGCCCGGAGTTCCCCGTGCGGTGGCTCTGCGCGCCCGGCGCTGGCGAGGGCGTCGGCCAACGCGGCCGGGTCACCCGGGTTGGCATACCACACGTGCGCCGCGGGGAGCATGCCGGGAATCGCGCGCCAGCGGGTGGTCACGATGCGGACATCGTGCGCCAGGGCCTCGATGAGCACGAGCGGCTGGCCCTCGTGGGGATAGCGCGTCGGGAAACAAAAAATATCCGCCGCGTCCAACAGCGCGTGTTTGCGGGCGTCGTCGGCGAACCCGACCCACTCCGCGCTGCCAGCCGGCAACCGCTCCAGTTCGGCGCGAAGGTCGCGGGCATCGCCTGATGACGCGACGCCGCCGGCCAGCGTGAGGTGGAAGCGGCCGGGCGCTTCCGCGGCCAGCCGGGCGAAGGCCGACACCAGGTCGAACGTGCCTTTCTCGCGGGAGCAGAGGCCCAGATAAAGAATGCAGCGGCGTGAGTCTGACTCCGGTGCGCGGATCGTCGCGTTGACCGCGGGATCGGGAATTCCGTTGGGCACGACGGCAAGCCGTTGCGGCCGCAGGCGGCGCGCGTCTTCTGCGACCTGGGGCGCGAGGACGAGGGACAGCGCCGCGCCGCCGAGCAGCCGGCGGGCGAGCCAGCGTTCGAGCGGGTGGGCGCGCGTGTCGAGCCACTCGCCGAGCCCGACCGCGTGCCAATGCAGGATCAAGCCGGAGAAGAACGGCCGGCACAGCAGCAACGCGACGAAATCGCGATACAGGGCCGCGCGTTTGCCGGGAGCGGGGATGTAGTAGAAATACGCCGGCCCGTGGCGGAGGCGCAGTTGCCACGCGCGGACGCATGCGCGGAGTAGGGTAAACAGTTTCCCGATCCGGGCGCGCCCGATGTCAGCGGTATCGTGCGAGAGACGCGCGTCGACGTGGCGTACTTCGAAACCGGCGACGCGCGGCAGATGTTCGAGCAACTGCTGCACCATGACGCTCTGCCCGTGGACGGGAGGCGGCGGATGGGCGAAGACGAGCAGTTTCATCGAGGCAGGGCGCGGAGGGGAGCGATAACGGGGCGAATGGGGAGGTGGCAAGCGGGTGCCGCGAAGGAGCCAGATGTTGTATCGGGAAGGCCGGGAAGATCGGGAAGGAGATAGCCCGGCGCTTCCCGATTTTCCCGGCCTTCCTGTTCAACGGATTGATTTGCTCGCGATACGCTGGCGCGCTCCTCTGGGGAAACGATTTTGCCAAGGTCGGAGAGACCTGTCTTCACTCCGCGCGTGCCAACTCCCCGCTTCACGTCTGCGCCGCACGTCTTGAGTGCGCTCGCGTGTGCGTTGGCCGGGGCGGCGCTGTTTCAGTTCTTCGGCAACGCGGGGCGCGGGTACATCGACACGGCTTCGCTTTTCCATTGGTGGGGCTACCAGTGGCTGAACCCGGCGTCGGAGACGGAGCACGGCTGGGTGATTCTCGGGCTTAGTGGGTGGTTGTTGTGGCGGCAGCGCCAGCCGGTCGACCACGCGGCCGGCTTTCCCGTGGCCGCGGTGGTGGCGCTGGTGGTCGCCCTGCTGCTGCATGCGGCCGGCTTCGCGGCGCAGCAGGCGCGGATCTCGATTGTCGCGCTGCTGGTTTTCACGTGGGGCGTGATCCGGCTGGCGGGCGGTCCGCGGTGGGGCCGGGCGGCGGTGTTTCCGCTCGCTTTCATGGGCTTTGCCATTCCGGTGGGCGTGCTCGACGAGATTGGGTTGCCGCTGCGGCTCTGGGTGACCGATGCGGGCGAAGCGATCGCGCGGGTGGCGGGCATTCCGGTCCTGCGCAGCGGCACGCAACTACTTTCTCCCGACGGGCGTTTCAACTACGATGTGGCGGCCCCGTGCTCGGGCGTGCGCTCGCTGATGGCGCTGACGGCGCTGTCGCTGCTTTTCGGATACTTGAACTTCCTGACCTGGTGGCGGCGCGGGGTGGTCTTGGCGCTGGCGTTTCCGCTCGTATATCTGGGCAACGTCGCGCGGATCGTCGCGATCGT
>JBEIHL010000217.1:0-5994 GCA_040381375.1 Opitutaceae bacterium | reverse complement strand
GGGCGTACCGCTTCCAACTCGACGTCAACCGCAAGCTGCGCGACGGACTCGCCGTGCGGTTCAACGCCGTCCGCCGGCAGGAACAGACGTTTCAAGACGCGTCCACGTTCAAGCTCGAGGGCGAGACGCTCGCCGCCACCTGGCAACCCCTGCGCAACACGCTCATTCGCGTTGAATACGAACAGGGCGACTTCGCCAATGTCCGCGGCTTCGGCGGGGTTTTCATCCGGGAGCAGTCCGGCCGCTCCCGCTCCTACACCACGGACCGGCTCCACTACACGTCCGACGGAGAGTGGATCGTTCGCTCCCAACTGCCGGCCGCCGACCGCTCCAACGGTCCCGCCGGCGGTTCCCCGTCGCTCATCGAGGGCAGCTACTTCGACGTCACCATGCGCAACGCCGCCGGCGCCATCATCGGCACCAAGCGCGTGAACGGCTATCCCAAGCACTACAATCTCCGCGGCTCCTTCGACCGCCAGAACCGGCCGTTCGACACCTTCTCCGCCACGATCGAACAGCGGGTCGGCCCGGTCGGGCTCGAGGTCGCCTACAATCACCAGAAGCAAACTGCGGTCCGGAACGACAACTTTTTCTCCAGCACGATCAGCCTCGACGTGAACGGCCGGCCCTACATCGAGACCGAACTCGATGAGAAACGCTTCGGCAACATGGTCGATTCGTTCCGCGGCACCGCGGTCTACAAGTTCGATCAATGGAAATGGATGCAGCAGCTCTTCGTCGGCAGCGCGGAGTACCGCGAAGACCAGGTGCTCAACTACCGCTTCAACACGTTCAACACCTACAGCGTCGACCGCGGCCTCGTTGGAGCGCTCAATCCCAATGCCGACCGCATCCGGCTGCGGCTCTTCCTCGACGATCCCCGCTTTTACTCGCGCGCGCTGTTCGACTCGATGAAGGCGTCGAACATTCCTACCACGAGCACCATCACGCCGAAATCGCTCGCCTGGTTCCCCTCCGGCACCAGTCCGACCGACGGCACCCAGTGGCGCCAAGCCTCCGCCGTCGCCCTTTCCGCCAGCGGCCGCTATTTCAACGGCCGCATCCAGACCCTCATCGGCGCGCGCCACGACTGGAATCGGAATTATGAATACAACGGGGTGCGCACCTTCGGCCCGTACAACGAGGAGGTCGCCCCGCCCAAGCGCCAGGACGCCCTGCCCGGCGAATACGTCGAGAACAAGCAGCTCCGGCTCGAGAACACGAGCATGACGGGCGGCGTCACGCTCCAGTTGACCAAGGAACTCAACCTCTACGGCGTCTACTCGGAGTCGTTCCGCTTCCAGGGTCTGCGCACCTTCGACCGCGAGCGTTTCCCGCCGATCACCGGCGAGACGAAGGAAATCGGCCTCAAGGGCAGCTTCTGGGGCGACCGCGCCAACGTGAACCTGGGCGTCTTCAACATCGACCGCCAGAACGTCGCCCTGAGCTGGAACAACATCATAGACTTCACCACGGCCGAGCTCGAGGACCTGATGAACCCGAACGATGTCCTGCCCGGCGACCCGCGCTACAAGTACGGCGAGGAAGGCACCGCCAGCGCCGCCCGCAACTACTCCTCGACCGAAAACTCCCAGGGCGCCGACCTCACGCTCAACCTGCGCCCGCTGCAGGGCCTGCAGATGCGTTTCACGCTCGCGCGCACCCAGGTGAAGGGCCAGCCCGACCTCGATCGCTTTCGCGGCTACTACGAGGCCGCCGTGGCGCGCGGCAACGAGAACCCCGCGATCCTGAACGACGCCAAGAACCTCCTCGACTCGCTCGACCTCGACACCAAGCCCACCGGCGCCCGTGCCTCGCCGTGGTCGGCCAGTTGGGTGGTCGACTACGCCTTCCAGCGCGACTCCTGGAAACCGCTCCGCGGCGTCCGCGTCGGCATGAACGGAAGCTGGCGCGACGATTATCTCTTCGGCATCACCAACGGCCAGGAGATGGGCGGCGGCTCGACGCATCTGGTTCACGGATACGTCATGCGCGATCAGAAGATCTGGAACCAGCAGGTGCGCGTGCGCCTGGGTTTCCGCAACATCACAGATCTCGAGAACGGCAAGATCCGCAAGACCAGCTACACGACCATGCTCAGCGGCGAGAACGTCTACCGCTACAGCTACGTCGTGCCGTTCGAGGTGGATCTGAATCTCACCGTTCGCTTCTGAGTGTCCCTGGGAGCGCGGCCGCCCCCGGCCATTCCGACCCATGCGGACGAGGGCGTCCGCGCTCCCAGGGGGCTCAAGCCGCGATTGGTTTGCCGTCCGTTCATCCGAGCCCACAGTCCCTCGGCGGGGAGCTCTACGTCCACCAGACCAACTCGCAGGAAAACATGAATGTCGCCTCCCTCCCCGAAATCCCGCGCTTGTCCAACGCCTCATGACCATGCCGCTCCGTCTCTGCGCCTTCCTCTGTGTCCTCCTATGCCTTCCGGTCTACCTGACCGCCGCGCCGCGCAACGTCATCCTTATCATTGCCGATGACATGGGTCAGGACGCCGGCTGCTACGGCAACCCGGTGGTGAAAACACCGGCCCTCGATCAACTCGCGCGCGAGGGCACGCTGTTCCGAAATGCCTTTTGCACGTCGGCCAGTTGCAGCGCGAGCCGCTCCGTGCTGATGACCGGGCTGCAGAATCATGCCACGGGCCACTACGGTCACGCGCACGCGGAACACCACTTCACCACCTATCGCAGCGTGATGTCGCTGCCCGTGATCCTCGAATCGAACGGCTACCGCACGGGCCGCATCGGCAAGTACCATCTCGCCCCGGAATCGGTTTACCAATTCGGCACCGCCATCCCGAGCAATGCCTGGAATCCGGTCGGCATGGCGGACGACGCCCGCGCGTTCATCGCCGATCGGAGCAAGCCGTTCTTCCTCTATTTCTGCCCGCTCACGCCGCATCGCTCCGGGGGCGAGATGGCAGGCCACCCGCTCAAACCCAACCCGTTCGGCAACCACCAGCAGTATCCGGGAATCAAGGACGTCACGTACCCCGAAATGTCGCTCGCGGTGCATCCCCACCTGCCCGACCTGCCCGAAACGCGCGCCGAGCTCGCGCAGTATTACCAGGCGATCTCGCGCACCGACCAGGGCCTCGCGCGGCTCATCGCGATCCTGAAGGAGACGGGGCAGTACGAGAACACCCTGATCATCTTCGGCGCGGACAACGGCATGGCCTGGCCCGGCGCCAAGACGACCCTCTACGAACCCGGCATCAAACTGCCGCTCGTCGTGCGCAGCCCGGACCAGCGGCAACGCGGGGTGACGACCGAGGCGATGGTCTCCTGGGTCGACATCACTCCGACGATCCTCGATTTCGCCGGCGTGAAGGACGTGATGGCGCCTCCGTTCCGTGCGGGCGATCCCGAGAGCGTGGCCGCCGCTCCCGGCGCTGCCACGGCCAAGAAAGGCGCCCCCAAGAAAAAAGCCGGGCCCGCCCTTGTGAAGTACGAGTTCCACGGCCGCTCGTTCCTGCCCACCCTGAATGGCGAGAAGCTGCCCGGCTGGGACCTGGTCTTCGCCTCGCACCAGTTCCACGAGATCACGATGTACTACCCGATGCGGATGATCCGCACCGACCGCTACAAGCTCATCCTCAACCTCGCGCACCAGCTCCCGTATCCGTTCGCGTCCGACCTGTACGCCTCCGCCACCTGGCAGGCCTCGCTGCGGGGCGAACGCACGCACTACGGCAAACGCCGCGTCGCGGACTACACGTTCCGGCCACGCTACGAGCTCTACGATCTGCGGCAGGACCCGGATGAGGTCGTGAATCTCGCCAAGGATCCCGGTCACGCCGCCGTATTCAAGGATCTCTCGGAGCGGCTGAAGGCGTATCAGGAAAAGACACGCGATCCTTGGATTTCGAAGTACACCTACGAGTGATCGGTCGGGTTCAGGGATGAAAGAAGAGCCGCGCGTACAGGTACGCGATACACTCTCCGATCACCACTCGGACCCCCTGGCTGTAGCGCCACCACCGGCGGGCATCGTAGTCGGGCTGCGGAATGGAAATGATCCCGACCTCCACGGCGGGTCCGAGCGCCTTCTGAAAAAGGAGCCGGGTGCGGCGCGCGTGGACGTCGGCTGTCACGATGTTGATGCCCGTCAGGGACACGCCGTTCGCCGCGCACCATTCTTTCAGGGCGAGCGCGGAACTGTAGGTGCGGTCGCGCGAAAGCACCCGCGACGGCACCATCTGCACCACCTCCGCCGGCAGGCCGGCCTGCTTCAGACGGCCGGCCCCGACGCTGGCCGAGGTGTTGTAATCGTTCGTGTAGCCGCCCATGCCCACCACCGGCCCGCCCGTGGTGAATACCCGCTCGTACGCGCCGGTCCTGAATTCGGCGGCGGTCGCCTGCACCGCGTAGAGATCGATCCAACCCTCCATCGCGAGCAGGCGCGTCTCGACCCGCTCGGTGCACGCAAAAAACGGATACACGCCCAGCACGAAGCCCGTCGCGGCGCCGACCGCCAGCACGCCCGCCGCCAGCCAGCCGCGCCACGATAATCCCCACCGCTCGCGGCGCGTGAGCAGGCCGCCGAATTTCCGGCGAGGGACGGGGGACGCGGACGTCATGCCCCAAGAGCACCCGGCAGGTGGCTCCGATGCAACCCCATGGTGTCGTCGCGCTTCGCCGCTATAGGAGCGGCTTTATGCCGCGACTTGACTCGAGACCGACGTTCGGTCGCGGCGTAAAGCCGCTCCTACAGCCAACCTTGAAGCTACCGCCGGTAATGCGTCGCGGTGGCGGTGAGCTGCAAGTCCTGCTGCAAACGCCGGTGTGGTTTGACGCCCACTTTGGCGAGGACGGCGTGATACGCCTTCACCGCCTCGACCGGTGCGACCTCGCCATCGACGATTCGCCGAAGGAACTCGATGAAGGCCAGGGGATATTCCGAGAGGTTGATCTTGCGGCCGAAGAGCGCCACCCGCGCGCCGTACTTCTGCGCGTCGTGGATCAACTGAAACGCATCGAGGGTCGTGCCGCTGCTCCCGCCGAGGATGCCGACGATCAGATTCGGATCGTAGGCGACGAGCTCCTCGAGCGGCGCCGGGCCGTTGTACGGAATCTTGAGAAACACCGGGCGTCCGGCCGACGTGACGCCCGCCAGGGTCCGCACGATGTGGTCGTTGAGAAAGCCGGGCACCGCCGCGGCGGGAATGCCGGGATCGACGTTGGGATTGAAGACCTCGAGAAAATAGCGAAAGCGCTTGGCCTCGGCCTCGAGGCGGAACGCGGTGAAATCCTCCAGCGCCTTGAAGTCCCAATCGATGTTGTTCGTGAACGTGATCGAGTAGAGGCCGAGATCCGCCCCAACGTGCGACTGCGTGCAGTCCGACTGCAGGCGGCCGTACTTCATGTGCTCGATCGTGGCCGTGCGGAACGCCCGCGACGGCAGCGACGGGTATTTGCCGCCTCGCACCACCCAGATGTCACTCGTGTCGTTGGCGCGCGCAGCCGGCGTGATCGGGGATCCGGCGAAGAGTTTTTCGCGGATGGCGAGTTGCTCGACGTTGGACGCGGACAGCAACACGATGTCGACGATGTCCTGCGCGATGACCGCCCGGATCTGCTGCCGATAATCTTCGAGCGATTTCCAACACGCTTCGGCTTCGCGATGACGGTCCGTCCGGCACTGGCCGGGACCGGGAGCGGTGATGCCAAACGCCATGTCGGCATCCTTGGCATCCGCGATGATGAAGTCGCGTCGGGTGGCGGCACCGGAGCGAAAGCGGGCAATCTTTTCGTCGAGTCGTTTAGGGGCGGACATCGGAACCTGGGACGTTGAAAGGGACTACACCTGACGTCGAGCCTGGGTCGTAAAACAGTTTGATGGCTTAGGGGCGGCTTTCGAAAAGCAAAAAGCCGCATCTCCCTGCGGACAAGCGGCTTCATCAGATGGTGGACCTTACTGGACTCGAACCAGTGACCTTTTCCATGTCAAGGAAACGCTCTAACCAACTGAGCTAAAGGTCCG
>JBEIHL010000216.1:0-6001 GCA_040381375.1 Opitutaceae bacterium | reverse complement strand
CCGCCTCCTTGTCGATGTCGTTGTGGCAGCCGGCGCAGTGTTTTTCGATGAAGGCGGGTGCGAGCGGCGGGATGGATGCCGCGGCGGCGTAGCCCGCGACGGCGAAGAAAAATCCCAAACGCCAAAGGTCCAAACGCCAAAAAAATTCCCAACCCGAAAAATTCAAAGTTTGGGATCTCGCGTCTTGGGGTTTCTTCGGGACTCGGAGGTTTGGCGTTGGGGATTTCATTCTAGGCCAGCTCCAAACCGCGCATCGTGCCGGTGGACGAGGCAAACTTCTGCTCCTCGATGCCCATGCGCTGCAGCATCGAGACGAAGAGATTCGGCAGCGGATAATTCTGGGTCGTGCTGAACGCGAGGTGCTGGCCGTGCTTGAAGCCACCACCCGCAAAAATCACCGGCATGTTGAAACACGTGTGCTGGTTGGCGTCGCCGAAGTTCGAGCCGTAGAGCACCATCGTGCGATCGAGCATGGTCTCCTCGCCTTCGCGCACGGCCTTGAGGTCGGCGATGAGGTCGGCGAGCAACTTCATGTGCAGCTCGTCGATCGTTTTGAGCTGGGAGCGCTTCGCCTCGGATTTTCCGTGGTGCGAAAGGTTGTGGTAGCCGTCGGTGATCTTCGTGTCGGGAATCTCGAGGACGGGCGTGGCGACGCTGTCGAGCATCAGCGTGACGGCGCGCGTGGAGTCGGTCTCGAACGCGAGGCGCGTGAGGTCATACATGACCTTCACCTTTTCCATGTAGGCCGCGGGGCTGGCGGGGTCGACGGGCACGGGTGCCTTGACCGCGGGCTTGGGCTTGCGCTCCCAGCCCTGCGACGCCTGGAGCCTGCCCTCGAGATCGCGCACGCTCGTGAAATACTGATCGAGCCGGTCGCGGTCGCGCGCCGTCACGCCCCGTTGGAGTTCCTTCGCCTGGTCCGCGAGGGTGTCGAGGATGCTGCGGCCCGTGTCGAGTTTCCGGATCTGGGCCTCGATCTGCGCGGGGGAACCTTGGAGGAACATCTGTCGGAACACCTCCGCTGCTTTGTCCTCCGGCGGGATCGCAACGCCGGTGCCGGTCCACGACAGCGAACGCGTGCGGGTGTTGACGCCGAGGGTGAGCGAGGGGAACCGCGTGAGCGTGCCGATGCGCTCGGCAATGTGCTGGTCGAGCGAGACGGTGTTGCGAAACGAGCTGCTGCCCGGATGCGGCGCGGCGGTGAGAAAGCAGATGTCCGCCGGGTGGCCACCGTCGACGTTGGGGTGCGACACGCCGCTGAACACCGTGAAATCCCCGCGATGCGCCGCCAGGCGCTGGAGATACGGCGACAGCTGATAGTCCCGCCCTGCCCCGGTCGGAAAGAACTGGTCGCCGAGCAGGCCGAGGTTGTTGCAGATGCCGAGCATCCGCCGGGGCTTCGCCCCCGGCGCGAGCGGCGACGAGGGCTGCGCGGCCCGGGCGAAGGACGGCAGCATCGACTCAAGAAAGGGCAGCGAAAGCGCAACGCCCGTGGCGCGGAGGAACTGCCGCCGCGAGAGCGGCCGGCGCGTGGAGACAAACGGGGCGGCGGGACGGGAAGACGACGGAGGAGGCATGACCGGCGCGGGGTGGAGGTTCGGCGTCAAAAGAGACGGAACCTCGAAGGGTAGGCGAACCTTGAATCGCGCGGCCCGGGAATAAGATTCCCCGCCGTATCGGCGCCAGACTCTTGGGCTGGGAGGTGAACGCGCGGGTGGTTCGCGCCTTTGCGGCTTCGCGTGTGACCAATCCGCCGTCTGACCTCGTGACGGCAACGTCGGTCGATCTCACCGCAGTTTCTCCAGCACCGCCTTGAACGCCGCGTCGCTGCGCCAACGATCGAACGCCTTCTCCCGCTCCATTGCCGGAGCGTCCTTGAAGCCGGCGGCCGCGGCTCGTTCGAGGGCCGCGAGGGTCGCTTTCTTGTCACCCTGCAGGGCGCGCGCCCGCGCCAGGTCGAGGTAGCCCCGCGTCCGCTCTGGCCGCAGGCGCACTGCCAGTTCCAGCAGCGACGCCGCGCGCTCGTGGTCGTTCTCGCGCTGCGCCTCGCGGGCCGCCTCGCTGCAATTTGAGGCGACGGCCTGGATCACGCGCGTCGCCATCACCCGCGCCGCCGCATCGTTGCCTTTCGCTTTCGACTGCAGGTCCACGATGGTCTTCTCCACCATCGATGGCGTGCCTTCGTGGGCGGCCGCCAGCAGCTCCTCGATCAGCGATTCCTCCTTTGTGTCGGCCGCACGCTCCGCTTTCAACGCGGCGCGCACCTCGCGCGAACCAGCGAGCTCCCGCTCGCGTTTCTCGAACCCCTCGGTGGCGACGAGTCCCTTGAAATCCGCGACGACCGCCTGGAGCGCCCGCCACGTTTCCACGGCCGGGGCCGCCGGCACGGCCGCGGTCCGGGCCGCCCACTGTTGCTCGATCCACGCCGTCTCCGCCGGACGCAGTCCGGTGCGCATCGCATGGAGTTCGAGCCACGCCAGCGCGTCCACCGCCAGCGTCGGAGGCAGCCACTCGTGGCCGCCGTCGAAGATGACCACGCGATGGTCGGCCTTGCGGTCCTGCAATTCCCGGTCGACGCGTCGCAGCTCCCGGTGATTGAAGTCCGTCTGTCCCGCCGTTCCAAAGAACGCGAACCCCACCTTGCGCGGCGTCTCGCTGGCCGGGAACCCGGCGCTGCACGCGATCACGCCCTGCGCCAGGCCGCCGAGCGCAATCTGGCAGGCAACCCGCGCGCCGCCGGAGAGGCCGGCGACGTAGATGCGTTTCGCGTCGATCGGCAAATGGCGGGTGACGTCGCCCACCATCGCCTTGATCGCGGCGGCGTTGGCCTCCCAAGGGCCGTTGCGGGAGTTGTTCGATCCCGCGACGATCCAACCGAACTTCTCCGCCGCCGCCTTGAAACGCTCGACCGGCACCCGGCCTCGCGCGCCGGGATCGAAACAGAAAAGCACCGGGGATTTCTTCGCCGGATCGAACGAGCGCGGAACGTAAAGCGCATAGGTCTGGTTCGCATCCGACGCGCACGCGACCTGCGCGAGCACTTCTCCCTGAGGCAGCGTCGGCGCCCCGCGCAGCGTCGCGGTCAACACGAGGGCGAAAAACAGGAACCGGGGGCGCAGACTCCTCGGCGGCGCAGTGACGATGGCACGCCATCGCATTTCGGCAAGCCGCTCGCACAAGGGTCCACGCGCGACGACCGGCAATCGACCGTTCCGTTTCAGATTCGAAAAAACAAACCTTGCTCACTCACCGCGCCCGTCGCTCGCCAATCCGCACCAGCTCCGAACTAACCCCATTGGAGTCGATCGCGGCGTAGAGGCCGGGGTAGGGATTCCTCCACTCGAGAAAGTACTTCCCCTTCGTGCCTTCAAAGCAGGCCAGCACCCGCCAGGCCCCCGCCTCGAAACGGGCAAGGTAAAGCGGGCCGACGTCCGACATCACCTGCCACGCGGTGCCCGTGTAGCGGAGCGGGGAGACGAAGTTGCTCGTTCCCGCCGAGGCGGCCCTCGAAGGCCCCATTACTCCCGCCAGCAGCAGGAGCAGGATCGGGAGTACCTTCTGTCTCTTCATGGCTCTTACCATGCCACGTCCACGCCACCCCTCAAGCCTAATATAGGGTTTTATACCTACACGCAACGCGTAGAGAGGCGGTAGGTAGTTACCGAGCAAAAATCCTAAATTACTTTACCGAATGAAGCTACGATTAAGGTTTCGCTACAAGATCTCGAATCCAAAATGAGTGCTCAACTACGGGCCGACCTAGGGTTAATGCCGGATTCAGGAATTCGCGCCGGCCGACCCGGCGTTCAGCCGGCCGCCTCCGACGGAGTCGGCGCGGCGGGGCGGGCCAGGATTGCAGAGGCCTTGGTCGCGTCGAAGGCTCCCTCCCATTTCGCGATCACGAGCGTCGCGACGGTATTGCCGATGAAATTAGTAATCGCCCGGGCCTCCGACATGAAGCGATCCACTCCGAGCAGGAGCATGATGCCCGCCACCGGAACCGTCTTGGTCATTTCGAGCGTGGCGGCGAGGACGATGAAACCGCTGCCCGTCACGCCGGCGGCACCTTTCGAGGTCAGGAGCAGCAACCCGAGCAGCGCGAGCGTGGTGACGACTTCGAACTAAATGAGCGCCTTCGCTCCCACCCGGCCGATCTTCTTCAGGTCGCCCATGCCCGCCAGGCCGACGACAACGGTCGTGAAGATGATCGGCGCGATCAGCATCTTCACCAGACTCACAAACGCATCGCCCAAGGGCCGCAGTTTCACGCCCCATTCCGGCTGCAGGTAGCCGAGCAGGCCTCCCGCCACGATACCAATCAAGACCTGCACATAAAGCGACTCGATCAGCCGCGGCTTGCGAGGAGCCGCGTCGGGGGCGGGGCTGGAAGACATGGGGCGCGACGCTGCACCGGCGTAAACAAGACGTCAAAGCCACTTCCACTTAACCCATTGCCACGGGGCCGTGCCGTTGCTTCTGCTCCGGCACCCACTTCGTCGACGGGCAACTCGCCTGAAACCACTCCCCGCGCGCAACGTCTTCGAGCCAGTCACGCGAGAAATACTCCACTTCAGTTCTTCTTCTCCATGTCCCACTCACCGCTCCACGTTGGCGACCACTCCGAGCCTGAACACGCCTGCTGCGGGGTCTCGACGAACCTCGAAGACTATTTTCTCACTCGCCGGGGATTTCTGAGCCGGATGGGCATGGGCCTCGGGGCCCTCTCCCTCGCGAACATCATCGACCCCACCTACCTGTCGGCCGCGGGCGCCAAGGCCAAGGTGCCGATGGGCCCGCTGACGCCAAAGCCGTCCCACTTCGCCGGCAAAGCCAAGGCGGTCATTCATGTTTTTGCCCAAGGCGCCCCCTCCCACGTCGACACCTGGGATCCGAAGCCGACGCTCGCCCGGATGAACGGCAAGTCGATCGCAGGGGGCGACATCGCCCTCGGCTCGCCGTTCTCGTTCTCGAAGTATGGCAAGAGCGAGCTGGAAGTGAGTGAAGTGTTTGCCAAAACCGCGGCCCATGCCGACGACCTCGCGGTGGTTCGCTCTATGTGGACCGACATCCCCGCTCACGAAGTGGCGACGGTGTTCATGAATACCGGGTCGCTGCGGATCGCCAAACCAAGCCTGGGTTCGTGGCTGGTCTATGGCCTCGGCACCGAGAACCAGAATCTTCCCGGCTTCATCGCCCTGCGCGGCGGCGGCCTCCCGCCCGGCGGTGCCGCCAACTACCAGTCGGCGTTCCTCCCCGGCGTCTACCAGGGCACGAGCATCAACACGCAGGCGCCGAGCGTGCCGCAGATGATCCAAAATATCCGCAACACGTACGTCTCGAAGAACGAACAGCGCCGGCAGCTCGACTTCGTCCATCAGCTCAACGAACTCCACGCGCAGAATCTGCAGCGCGACGCCGCCCTCGAAACGCGCCTCGAAAGCTACGAGATCGCCTTCCGCATGCAGGCCGAGGCGCTCGATGCCTTCGACATCAACAAGGAGTCGGCCGACACCCGCGCCGCGTACGGTACGTCCGAGCAGGGCAAACAGCTTCTCATCGCTCGCCGCCTTGTCGAACGCGGCGTCCGCATGGTCCAGGTCTGGCACAATGGCTGGGATCATCACCAGCAGCTGCAGACGCGCCTCGCCCAGAAGGCCGGCGAAATCGACCAGCCGCTGGCCGCGCTCATCCACGATTTGAAGCAGCGCGGCCTCTTTGATTCGACGCTCGTAATCTGGGGCGGCGAATTCGGCCGCAAGCCGACGCGCGATCGCAACGGTTCCGACGACCCGGGCCGCGATCACAACGCCCGCGCGTTTTCCGCGGTCCTCGCCGGTGGCGGCATCAAGGGCGGCACGGTTCACGGCGCCACCGACGAGTTCGGCGCCGCGGCGATCAAGGACAAGGTCCATCCGCACGATCTCCACGCGACGATCCTCCACTGCATGGGCATGGATCACACGAAGCTCACGTACCGCTTCAACGGCCGCGATTTCCGCCT
>JBEIHL010000215.1:0-6026 GCA_040381375.1 Opitutaceae bacterium | reverse complement strand
GGTAGACACCCACGGAGACCGCATCCGACCAGATATTGAGGTCGAGATGGAAAATCGTTTCGCCCGGCGCAACGGACACGATGAACCAAGTCCAGTTTTCCGGCGAAGCATCCGTGGCCGCCGCAAACTGACCGGCGCTCGTGACCTTGCGCACGGTCGTCACCCGACCGCCCACCATGATCTCCGCCACCGCCTCGCTAACCTCGGGCCCGCCTTCGACGAGCACGAGCAGTTCGCCCTCGGTCACCGCCGGCATCCGCAGCACGCCGTCCCAATAGTAGCGGATTCGACTCGGCTCACCCGGGCCGATCCGGCCGACGGTTTCGCGCCGCTGATAAACAATGCGGACCTCGCGGGCCTCGGTGGCGATGGCGGAGGCCGGCAATTCGATGCTGCGTTCCTCGATCCACGGATTTCGCACGCAATACACATCGGTCGTCGGGTTGCGGAACATGTAGCCGTAAGCTTCGCGATCCTCCGGCCGGCCACCGATCTGCCAGGCGTTCACCAGCAGCTCCTGGTTCTGGCGCGCCCAGCGCACGAGCCCGGCGACGAAATCCCAGTCCTCCGGCTTCATCCGTGTCGGCTCGAAGTACGTCGACAAGAACCACCGTCCGCGCCCGATCGCCATGACGGCCATGTTCCGAAATTCGCCGGGCGTGAGCACCGTGATGTCAAAGGTCTCGAGCGCCTGGGTCGGCATCAGCCACCACGGACTCGGCGGGTAACCGCAGACCATGGGTTCGAGCACCATCGCCGGGTTCACCGCGCGCAACGCGTCGAGCACATCCGCGAGCCCCGCGTCGATGGCGATGCGCGACTCGGGACCGACCGGATGCCCGTGCCCGGGGACGTCGCAAGAGTGCGCCATGAAGTCGAGGATGACGTGCCCGAGATGGTACTGTCGCGCATACTGGACGACCCGCTCCTTGAATTCACGCTGGTAACGCCCGCCGAGGGCGAAGTGCCGAAAGCGAATCGGGGAATGCGCTTACGGAGATTCGGTTTCTGCAAGTGATTTCCGGCGGAGGCTCCCTCGGGGCGGTTGCGCAAAATCGGGTCGTAGTAAGTTTCGGCCTACCCGGGAGCGCCGAGCTCCAGCTCGGCATCCGTGCGTCCCGAGGCCGGGCTGGAGCCCGGCGCTCCCAGGGGCGACGCAGCATCCGTTTTTGAAACGAACCACCACCAAAAAATGCGCGCGCTTGTCGCGCCGGCCCCGGAGCGTCACCGTTCAGCCCATGTTCCGCCTGGCCGCCCTGCTGTGCATCGTCGTCTTTGCCGGTTGCACGTCGCTGCCGACCTCGCCCTCCGTGCCCGCGGCGTCCGGATCCGGTGCGGCCCTGGCCGACGGGCTGTACGCGGAGATCACGACTCCGCGCGGCGTGCTGCGGTGCGAGCTTCACTTCGAGAAAATGCCGCTGACGGTCGCGAGCTTCGTCGGTCTCGCCGAAGGCAGCCTCGGGCCGGCGCCGCGCAAACCGTATTTCGACGGGCTGACGTTTCACCGCGTGGTGCCGGGGTTCGTCGTGCAAGGCGGCGACCCCACGGGCACGGGAAGCGGCGGCCCGGGCTATCGGTTCCCCGACGAGTTTGCCGGCGGCCTGCGCCACGACGGGCCGGGCATTTTGTCGATGGCGAACAGCGGGCCCGACACCAACGGCTCGCAGTTCTTCATCACGCTCGGCGAAGCGCGCTATCTCGACTTCGTGCACAGCATCTTCGGCCGAGTCGTACACGGAGCCGAGATCCTGCCGCAGCTTGCGCGCGGCGACGCCATGACGGTGAAGATCATCCGCCAGGGGCGCGCGGCGCAGCGCTTCCGGGCCGACGAAAAATCCTTCAACGAGCGCCTCGCCCGCGCCCCGCGCTCCCGGCCGCCGCATTTCGTGGACAAGAGCGGCACCGGCTCGGGCGGCGAGCACTGGCAGGCCAAGTACCTCGAAAACCGGCTCGCCAATCTCGCGCGTTTCACCGGCCGCCACATTTACGTCCGCCTGCTCGACCGCTTCGAGCCGGAGCCCGCCGGGCAGACGCTGGAGCAGTACGTCGCCGACCTGGCGACCCAACAGAACCTTCCCGCGGGCGCGGTGCTCGCGTGTTTCTTCGCCGACACCGACCGCTGGGTGCTGCACGGCGCACCCGCGAAAGTGACGCTGCCGGCGATCAGGCCACCCGAGCCGCCCGCCACTCCGCCGACCACGCTCGACGGCATGGCCCAGCAGCGGCAGCGCGAAATATATCGGGCGACCGGTCAGGTCGTCTCCAGCCTCATCGACCAGACCGACCCGCTGTAGGAGCGGCTTTACGCCGCGTCCCCACGGCCATCGCAACGCATCCCGGCCAGAGCCTCTCCCTCTCTCCTCTTCCCCATGAAATCCTCCGAACTTCGCTCCGGCCTCGCCGCACTGCTGCTGAGCGCGCTGCCCGTCGGCGCCGCCGACGCCGGACTGCGTGAAACCGTCGCCTCCCGCGTCACCGCCGAGTACGCCTCCCTCGAAGCCTTCTACCATGACCTGCACGCGAATCCGGAGCTGTCGCTGATGGAGGAGCGGACCGCCGGTGTAATGGCGGCGGAACTACGTCAGCACGGCTTCGAAGTGACGGAGCGCGTGGGCGGCTTCGGTCTCGTCGGCGTGCTCAGGAACGGCCCGGGCCCGACCCTGCTCATCCGCACCGATCTCGACGGCCTGCCCGTGGAGGAGGCCACGGGCCTGCCTTACGCCAGCCGGAAGCGCGTGAAGGATCTCGCCGGCCGCGAGGTGGCGACGATGCACGCGTGCGGCCACGATCTGCACATGACGGTGTTCGCCGGCACCGCCCGGCTGCTTGCCTCGCTGCGCGATCGCTGGTCGGGCACGCTCGTGATGATCGGTCAACCGGCGGAGGAGCTTGGTCTCGGCGCGCGTGCGATGCTGGCCGCCGGACTCTACACGAAATTTCCCAAGCCCGACTTCGCCGTCGCCCTGCACGACATTGCCACGCTGCCGGCCGGCACGGTCGGCACACTCGAGGGCTTCATGATGGCCAACGTCGACACGCTCGACATCACGGTCCGCGGCATCGGCGGCCACGGCGCGTATCCGCACACCACCAAGGATCCCATCGTGCTCGCGGCGCGAATCGTGGTCGCGCTCCAGACCATCGTCAGCCGCGAAACGCGACCGCTCGATCCCGCGGTCGTGACGGTCGGATCGATCCACGGCGGCACCAAGCACAACATCATTCCGGACGAGGTTAAACTGCAGCTCACCGTCCGCTCCTACTCCGACCACGTGCGCCGGCAGACGCTCGAGGCGATCAACCGCATCTGCCGCGGCGAGGCGATCGCCGCCGGCATTCCGGAGAATCGAATGCCCGTAGTGACGTCATCGGAAAATGAATACACGCCCGCGACCTACAACGATCCGGCGCTCACCCGCCGGGTGCACGGCGCGCTGACGACCTGGCTCGGGGCGGAGAACGTGAAGGCGATCGATCCCGAGATGGGCGGCGAGGACTTCGGCCGCTACGGCCGCACCGGCGAACGCGTGCCAATCTGCCTGTTCCGTCTTGGCGTCGTCGCCCCCGAGGTCTTCGCCGAAAGCCAGCGGACCGGCGCGCCCCTGCCGTCCCTGCACTCGAACAAGTTCGCGCCCCTGCCGGAGCCCTCGATCAAGACCGGGGTCACGGGCATGACGGGCGTGGCGCTGGAACTCCTGGCCAAGCGTTAGGCCAAGGCGCAGCTCCGATCGCCGCAAACTCTTGAGCGTTCGCTAAATCTAACCCGAGTTTTACATCACGCGCGTTGCCCAGACTGGGCAGGAGCGTACCGTGCGGACAGCGACTTCCACCCGACCGGCATGCGACATCTCCTGGCCTCCGTACTCCCTGCGCAAGGTGCAGCCAACCAATGGCATCCGGCGTTGGTGAGCACCCATGCGATCGCGGATGGCGTCATCGCCGCCGCATCGTTCACGATGGCCTGCCTGCTGGTTTATCTCGTCCGGCGGCAAAGCGGGCTCGGCCCGCTGTTTTCGAAAATCTCGGCCATGTTTGCGGCCTTGCTGCTGGCCAACGCCCTCGCGCACGGGACCGGTGTGCTCAGCCTTTGGATACCCGTCTATACGTGGAGTGCCGCCGCCAAGGTGGCGACCGCGATCGTCGGCGTGATCGCGGTGCTGCTGCTTTTCCGCGCGCTGCCCCGGCTTTTGCAGTTGCCGAGTCGTGAGGAACTCCGGCGGGTCCAGGCCACCCTGGAACAACGGGTCGAAACCCGCACCGCCGACCTCACCGCCGTGAACGAACAGCTCCGCCTGGAGGCCGAGCAGCGCAAGGAAGCGGAAGCCGAGGTCCTGCGCCTGAACACCGAGCTGCAGACGCACGTCACCGAGTTGCAGTCGCTCTTCAAGGGGCTGCCGGTCGGGGTCGCCATCGCCAACGATCCGGTGTGCCAGAACCTGCGCTCCAACGAGGCGTTCGCGGAGATGCTGGGCCTGCCCGCGCACCACAACACCTCGCTCTCCGCCCCACCCTTTGAACGGCCGTCCCAGGTCCGTTTCCTACACGAGGGCCGCGAGATCCCGCCGGCCGAGCAGCCGATGCAACGCGCCATCGCGCAAAACGCGCCGGTGCGCGATTTCGAGGCGAAGCTCGTGCGCCCGGGCGAAGTCACGATCGATGTGCTAATCAACGCCGTGCCGATCCGTGACGGCACCGGCCAACCGCGCGGCTGTGTCGCGACGTTTCAGGACATCAGCAGTCAGAAGCAGGCCGAGCGCAAGCGGCTCGATTTCGAGCGGCGACTGCTGCAATCGCAGAAGCTCGAGAGCATCGGCGTGCTCGCGGGCGGCATCGCGCACGATTTCAACAACCTGCTCACCGGCGTGCTCGGTCATGCCAACTTCGCCCGCAGCGAGCTCGCCCGCGGCTCGACCAACGTCGACCACCTGCTAGCCCAGGTCGAAACCTCCGCGCAACGCGCCGCCGACCTCTGCCGCCAACTGCTCGCCTACGCCGGCAAGGGCCGGATCGTCGTGCGCCTGATCGATCTCAACGTCGCGATCCAGCAGACCGTCCCGCTGCTCAATCTCTCCGTCAGCAAGAAGGTCACGCTCGACTTCCAACTCGGCCCCGGGCTCCCGCCGCTGCGCGGAGATCCGTCGCAGATCAACCAGGTGCTGCTGAATCTCGTCACCAACGCGTCCGAGGCCATCGGCAACGAGATCGGGACGGTCACCGTCCGCACCGACCGCGTGACCGTGACGCCGATGGACATGCTCACGCTGACCGCGAGTCCGGAAATGGAGCCGGGCCCGTTCCTCTGCCTCGAGGTGCGCGACTCCGGCTGCGGCATCGCACCGGAAACCATCAGCCACATCTTCGAGCCGTTCTTCACCACGAAATTTGTCGGCCGCGGACTCGGTCTGGCCGCCGTCATCGGCATCGTGCACGGCCACAAGGGCGGCATTCGCGTCTCGAGCCAGGTGGGGATCGGCACGACGTTCGAACTTTTTTTCCCGGTGGTCGCCGCGCCGCCCCGAAGTCCGACGGCGTCCGCCCCGCCAATTCCGGTGCAGGCTCCGGTGCAGGCGCGCGGGACCGTGCTCGTGGTCGACGACGACGAAATGGTCCGCGAGTTCGCCGCCACGATCCTGGCTTCGGTGGGTTACCAGGTGGTCAGTGCCGGCGACGGTGAGGAAGCGTTGGCGAAACTGCGGCGCGACCCGATGGTGTTCGACGCGGTGCTGCTCGATCTCACGATGCCGAAACTCGACGGCGAAGACACGCTCATGGCTCTGCGGATGATCGCGCCCAATCTCCCCGTCGTGCTGACCAGCGGCTACGGCGAGCAAGCCGTGGTCCAGCGTTTCGTCGGCCGCGGGCTGGCGGATTTCCTGCCCAAGCCGTTCATGACCGAGGCGCTGGTGCACACCATCAATACCGCCATCGAGCGGGCCCGGGTCGGCAGTTCCTAGGCGGTGGAGCAGCCTGTCCCCAGGCTGCTGGGTTGTCCGTATTGGACGGAAAATCGCACTCGACCTCAGTGG
>JBEIHL010000214.1:0-6054 GCA_040381375.1 Opitutaceae bacterium | reverse complement strand
AGGGGGGCCTCTCCCTGGTGGTGCGGCTCAGTTTCCCAGCAACAAAAAGGCCCGCCCCAAGGCGGGCCTTTCTGTATCGGGGATCCAATGACGCGTACGCCTATTTCTTTTTCGGCACCCAATCCTGGCTCTTCTCGATCTGCGCCAACGTCGCTGTCGGGGCGAAGTTCGCGGGCACCAGCTCGTGCTTGCCGAGATACCGAAGCGCCCGAAGCACGTTCAGAATTTCGGACTTCCGCTTCTCCAGTTCGCCCTTGGCGAGCGGTTTCACACTCGCGGCGTAGGCTTCGAAGCGCTGCACGACCACGCGGGAGGTGTTGGGGTCGTTTTCGTACAAGAGCGACTCGGCGAGCCGGAGCATTTCCTCATTCGGCGTGGCCTTCAGGCCGGCCGCATGGGCCCGAATCTCGGCGGCGGTCTGCTTGCGCTTCGCCAGCGTGGCCTCGGCCGTCAGGGCGCCATCGGTGCCGCCTTCGACGGCGCGGGGCGGGAGCGGACGGTACCAAATGTTGCGGAAGCGCACCGGATTGCCGTGGTCCTGCAGTTTGAGCGGGCCCTTTTCCGGGAAGGGACGGGCCGCACTCCGGCGCAGGTGGCCGCCCGGACCTTCGAGCGGAGTGTGGTCCTGCACGAGCACACCGTTGCAGAAGACCGTCAGGTAGCCCGGATCGACGACCTTGCCGTCCTGGTAGATCGGGCGGCGGAAGATGATGTCGATGGATTGATACTGACCCGGCGGGTGCAGCGCGTTCGCGAGCGGAGGGCTGACACCGTAGTACGAGGCGGCGAAACCGTCGGAGTAGGTCGGGTTGTTGTAGTTGTCCAGGACCTGAACCTCCGCGAGGCCCATGAGGAAAATGCCACTGTTGCCGCGTCCCTGGCTGTCGCCCTGGACCTTTGCCGGCGCGGCCCATTCGACGTGCAGTTGGATGTCGCCGAAATGTTCCTTGGTCCGAATGTAGCCGGACTTCGGCACGCATTCGAGCGCGCCGTCGTTCACGATCCACTTCGTCGGCCCAGCCGGTCCCTCTTTGGGATCGGATTCCCACTTCGCGAGGCTGGCGGGAGTACCGTCGAAAAGGACGATCGCATCCGAGGGCGGCTTGCCCGGTTTGTCCGCGGTGCTGAAGCTGCCCGGCTCGACGCGCTTGGGCTGCGGGCGATTGCGATCGTGGACGCCCCAGGGGTGGGTGGCGTCGGGCGGATCACCATAGAAGGCGGGTACGCCGGGCGCGGGGGCGCTGAACGCCTGGGCGGCAAACATCAGCGGGAGGGTCAGGGTGAGGGGGCGGATTTTCATGGCGGCCGTCAGGGTAGAAGTTGCCTTGGCAGATGCGAAGGCGGTTCGGCCTCATCCAAGCCGCCGGACCGGCGGTGGCAAATCGGAATCTCGCCGGTCGCGGCCGGTCGCGGTCGGCGGTTTCCAGTTGAGACGCGCCGGGGTCCGGCGTGAAGTGCGGAGACATGCGTTCCCCGAGGTGACGACTCCGCCGCCCAATATCCTCTGGATTCTCACCACGCAGTGGCGGGCGCAGGCGTGCGGCTACGCCGGCGATCCGAACGTCCACACGCCCCACCTCGACGCACTGGCGGCGGAGGCGGTGAATTTCACGCAGGCGGTGACGCCGCATCCGTTTGGTCCGTTCGCCCGGGCGGCGTTGCTCACCGGCGTGCCGTCGCCGGAGAATGGCGTCGCCGACTATTTCGATCCGTTGCCCGCGTCGGCCCGCACCGTGGCCCATGCGTTGCGCGCGCGGGGCTACTTCACCGCGTTCCTGGGCAAATGGCATCTGGCGGCGCGCGATCGGAGCGCGCCGCTCGTCGGCGAGGCGCACGCCCGGATGGTGGTGCCGGCCCCTGCCCGGGGTGGATTCGAGTGGTGGGAAGGATTCGAGAGCGGATTCCAGCTCAACGATCCATGGCTCCACGGTACCGATTTGCCGGAGCCGGTTTGTTTCCCGGGGTATCAGAGCGACGTACTGGTCGAGCGGGCGCGGTCGATCGTGACGCGGCCGGGACCTTGGTTTGGCGTGCTCAGCCTGGAGGCGCCGCATCCGCCGTATGCGGCCGCGAGCGGGGACGTCGTGCCGCGCGAACCAGCGCGATTGGTTTTGTCCGCGAACGTCCCGCGCGGCGGGGCGATCGAAGCCCGGGCGCGCCGCGAACTCGCCGGATATGGGGCGCACATCGAGGCCACGGATCGCGCCCTGGGCCGGCTGCTCGCCCAGGTGCCGCGGGAAAACACGTTCGTCGTCTTCACCTCGGTGCACGGCGATATGCAAGGCGCGCACGGACATTTCCGGAAGGGCTGGCCGCACGAGGAAAGTATCCGCGTTCCGCTGCTGGTTCGCGGTCCCGGTTACTCGCCGCGAAGCGATGCCACGCCGATCTCGCTGCTCGATTTGCCGGCCTTGACGCTCGCGTCGACGGAGGGCCGGTTGCCGGTGCTCACGGGAGCCGGGCGTCGGATATCGATGCCATCCGTCGTGGTTCTGCCGGATCAGTGCGATCGCCGGTGGCGCGGCTATCGCACGCCGATGCGCAAACTCGTGCTGAATGCGGACGGCTCGACCTGGCTGTACTTCGACCTCGAACAGGACCGGGACGAAATGCGAAACCTCGCCGCGGACCCGGCGCGGGCGACGGAGATCGCGGCCCTGCGGGAGTGCATCGGCGGAGGGTAGACCACGAAACACACGAAACACACGAAACACACGAAAGGGTCCCGGCGGTCCGGAGTTTTCGTGTATTTCGTGGGTTTCGTGGTGTCCCCACTCAGCCGGCCGATTCCATTGCCGTGGTCGCGAACTCAGGGCGCGGGAAATGCTTCCGGATTGTCTCCGCGATTTCGTCCATCTTCATTGGCTTGGAGATGTGGTCGTCCATGCCGGCGGCGCAGCACTGTTCACGGTCGCCCTGCATCGCGTTCGCCGTGAGCGCGATGATCTTGGGCTGGCGGTGCGCCGGCAACCGACGACGGATCTGGCGCGTGGCTTCGAAGCCGTCCATTTCCGGCATTTGCAGATCCATCAACACGAGGTCGTAGCGCCGGTGCTCAAGCGTGGTGACGGCCTCGAGGCCGTTGGCGACGGTGTCCGCGCGATAACCGAGCCGTTCGAGAAACCGCAAGGCCACCTTCTGGTTCACCGCGTTGTCCTCGGCGACGAGCACCTCGAGCGGCACCTCGTCTCCCAGGGGGCGATCTGCGCCGGTGGACGCGGCGGCGCGGTAGCGGTCGGAGGATTGGAAGAGAGCGGCCACTCCCAGCATGAACGAGATCGTGCGGAGCGGTTTGGTTGTACTGCCAAACTGGTTACAACCGGCGGGCGCCACCGGCGGAGTCTGGCCGAACGGATACAACGCCATCATCGGGCAGCCGAGGGACGCGAGCGCGTTGAGCGGGGAGGTGCTGTGCATCGCATCGCCGGCGGCGACGACGACCAGGGCGGGTGGTTGCGCGCGCAGGTGAGCGGTGGTCAGAGCGGCGGCCGCAGTGGGGACGACGACGCAGTCGACGCGCCAGGTTTCGCAGAGCGTGCGGAGCCGGGCCTGGGTGACGGGATGGTCCTCGACGCACAGAATCCAGCCTCCGCGCAACGCCAGCGGCGTCGTGGCGAGTCCCGATTCGCTCGTCCCGGTCGCGACGGTCGTCAGAATCGTGAAGATGAACGCCGTGCCGCCAGCGGGCCCGCTCTCGACGCGGATATCGCCGCCCATCAGTCCGCACAGGCGTTGGCTGATCGCGAGCCCGAGGCCCGTGCCGCCGTATTTGCGGGTGGTGGAAGAGTCGACCTGGCTGAACGGACGGAACAGGCGGTCGAGCCGATCCGGCGGAATCCCGATGCCGGTGTCGCGCACGGTGAACTCCAGGGACAACGAGTCCGGATCGGGCGCTGCCAACGGGGTGGCCGCGGCAGTTGACCGCGTAGCGGGCGTGCGGCGCACTTCCACCGAGACGCTGCCGCCCGGCGTGAACTTGATCGCGTTGTTGACCAGGTTGACCACGACCTGTCGCAAGCGGGTCGCGTCGCCCAGCAGCGAACCCGGTACGTCGGCCGCGATGTGATATCCGAGCTCGATGCGCTTGGCCGAGGCCTGCAGGGCGAACAGGTCGAGCGCCTCCTCCAGGCAGAGCGACAGGTCGAACGGTGCGCGCTCGAGCTCCATCTTGCCCGACTCGACTTTCGAGAAATCGAGAATGTCGTTGATGATCGTGAGCAGCGCCTCGCCGGACGTGCGGATGGTGCTGACGTAGTCGCGCTGTTCGCGGTTCAGCGGCGTGGCCATCAGCAGGCTGGTCATCCCGATGACGCCGTTCATCGGGGTGCGGATCTCGTGCGACATGGTGGCGAGGAACTCGCTCTTGGCGCGCGAGGTTTCGTCCGCCTCCGCCTTCGCCCGTCGCAGTTGCAGCTCCGTTTCGACGCGCGCCGTGATGTCCGTCTCGACGGCGACGAAGTGCTCGATGGAACCGTCGGCGCCACGCACCGGTTGGATCTCGACGTGCAGGTGAAACTTTCGGCCCGACTTCGAGTAGTTGACGACATCCGTGCTGATACCGCTGCCGTGTTCCATGGCGGCGCGGATGCAGGCGAGGGTTTCCGGGTCGGTGTCCGGTCCGACCATGAAGTGCACGGGGTTCCGCCCGACGACTTCCTCCAGCCGGTATTCCATCACGCGGCAGAACGCCTCATTGGCCCACTCGATCCGGCCGTCCGCCGAACTGATGAGCACGGGGTTGTCGGTCTTCGCGGCCACGAGTGAGAGCTTGCGGGCGGCGGACTGGCTTTCGCGCAGCGCCAGCTCGGCTTCGCGCCGCGCCGTGATGTCCTGCACCGTGCCGACGATCCGGCTCGGGTGGCCATCTGCCCTGGGGGCGACGGACTTGGCTCGAGTGTAAACCCAGCGCCAGTCGCCGGAACGCGTGCGCACGCGGTACTCGGGCTCGATGAACGACGCGATGCCCCGGAGCTGCGCTTCGGTCCGGCGGCGGTAGGCCTGGAGATCGTCCGGATGAATCAGCGACTGCCACGCCTCGATCGTCGAGGGCATGCGGCCATGGTCATAACCCAGCATCGCCCACAGCGCGGGGCTGTAATAGACGTGCCCCGAGGCCACGCTCCATTCGAAAATCCCGATCTGCGTGGAATCGAGGGCGAGTCGCAGCCGGTCATCGGACACTTTCAACCGCCCCTCGATCCGGCGGCGTTCCTCGTTCTCGGCGCGAAGCTGTTCGGAGGAAGATTCCGCCGCGCGCTGCCCGACCTGCGCGCGCCGCGCGAAATGCACGCTCATCCCCAGCAGCACGGTGATGCCGAAGCCGGCGGCGAGGGCCACCTCTGGCAGCGATCGGCGCTCCATGCGGTCCTGCGTGCTCTCCGCGAGATCGGTCTGTTCGCGCTGGCGCAAGCCGATCCAGAGCACGACGGTGATCGAGAGACAGACGACCACGACCGGCAAAGGCGACCACGCGGGCGCGTTGCCGTCCTCGTTGACGTTCTCCCGCCACGCGAGCGCCACCAGCGCGCAGCCGAGGATGACGAGGGCCACCGCCGAGGTGGGCGATGTGGGCACGGATGAACCCCAGGCGTAAACGTCCGGCAGATCTGTCCCGTAGGCGAACAGGGTGGACAAACCCGTCGCGGCGAGGACCGACCCGACCCCGGCCTCCGCCTGCGTCCGCAACCGGGCGGCGCGATGATTGAGCCGCCACAGCAGCACCAGGCTTGCGGCCATCAGCAGGAGCGCGGTCGCGACACTCGGCCGGCCGGGAAATGCGGTCGTGGCCAGATGCCGGGCGGAACCGAACGCCTCGTCGATCCCGAGATCGCGCCCGGCGAGATGTTGGAACATCGTCAGACCGCCGAGCACCAGCGCGAGGCTGGCCGTGGCAACGCCCGCCCGCCGTCCGGCCTCGATGGCCAGCAGCGCCACGCCCAGTGAAGCAAAACCCAGCGCCGCGTTCAGCGGCATCGCGGTCAACTCGCCGAATGGCTGAAGGAACTCGTCGAGGTGCAGCCACCAACCCAGCAGCGTCGTGAAACTCACCCCCGT
>JBEIHL010000213.1:0-6078 GCA_040381375.1 Opitutaceae bacterium | reverse complement strand
TGAAATTTCGAACCGAGGATCGAAAGGAGCCGTTCGGCTCTTCAACCGGGGTTTGGCGAGTGACCCGGTGAGCGATGCCGACCTGGGCGACAAATTTGTATTCAGCCGGGGATTCACCGTCATGGGCGTGGGCTGGGAATTCGATGTGCCGGATCGTCCGGGCATGCTGGGGATCAAACTTCCCATCGCATCCGCCGCGGGGCAACCCATCACCGGCCGGGTCCGCGCGGCCTTCACCGTCAACGCGCCGACGGCCGAGTTCATCGTCACCGATCTCGCGGCGTACGCTCCGTCGGATTCCAGCGGAGACAGCCATCGGTTGACCGTGCGCGGCTCCGCGGCGATTCCCGGCGGCGAGGAGATTCCGCGCCCGCGATGGCGGCTGCGCGGCCACACGGTGGCGCTCGACGGTGGGTTTGCTCCGGGACTGGTCTACGAGCTCTCGTTTGCGACCGCTCACCCGCCGGTCGCGGGCCTGGGTTTCGCGGCGATTCGCGATGCGGCCGCGTGGCTGAAGCGCGGGAGCGAGGGCGTGACTCCGGTGCGGCACGCCCTCAGTTTCGGCTCGTCCCAAAGCGGCCGCTTCCTGCGGGACTTCCTGTATCAGGGTTTCAATGACGATGAGTCCGGCCGCCGGGTGTTCGACGGCGTGCTGGCGCACATCGCCGGCGGGGCGCGCCTCGACCTCAACCGCCGCTGGTCCACCCCGCGCGAACAGGCGATGTACCACGCCGCGTCGTATCCCTTCGCCGATACCGCGCAGCCCGATCCGGTCTCCGGCCACAACGAGGGCATCCTGGAAAATTCTCGCGGCGGCTCGGCGCCAAAAATTTTCTACACGAACACGTCCGTGGAATACTGGGGCGGCGGCCGGGTTGCCGCGCTGGGGCACACCGATCCGGCCGGAACCAAGGACATTGCCCTGCCGGACCATGTCCGCCTCTACGTCTTCGCGGGCACGCAGCACGGCCCGAGCGCGTTTCCCCCGGCCAAGGTCGCGGGAGGGCACTACGCCAATCCGGTCGAGTTCGGCGGCGCGATGCGGGCGCTGCTGCTCGCACTCGACCGCTGGGTAAAGGAGGACGCGCCGCCGCCGCCGAGCGCGTATCCGCTCCTTGGTGACGGCACCCTCGTGCCTCCGGCGGCGGTGCGCTTTCCCGCCCTCGCCGGCGTCCGGTCGCCGCGGACGCTCACCGCGGGCGTGCGCCTGCCCAACCCGCTTTGGCCGGACGGCGCGGGCGCCGGAGCTGCCCTGCCCCTGCTGGTTCCGCAAGTAGACCCAGAGGGCAATGAGCTCGCCGGCATTCGCCTGCCGGAGGTGGCGGTGCCGCTGGCGACGGCGACGGGCTGGACGTTTCGCCCGGCGGAGACCGGGGCGCCCGACACGCTTGTGCCCCTGCGCGGAGCCTTTATTCCCTTCGCTGTCACGCGCCGGGAAAGGGCCGAACGGAACGATCCGCGCCCGGCGATCGAGGAGCGCTACGCGTCCCGATCGGACTACCTTACCCGGGTGCGCGCCGCGGCCGAACGCCTGGTGCGACAAGGCTACCTGCTCGCGAGCGATCTCGACGCGACGGTGGCGCGGGCCGGCGTGCAGTGGGACTGGCTCGCGGCGGGCCACGCCCGCTGAGTATCGACCGCTGGAGTTTCCGACGCGCGCGGATCGCCATCGACTCCGCCACCTCCTGCTCCTGAAAATCCGGCTTTCCCTCGCGCCCGCCAGCCGGCTTGCTCGAAGTTCCTCGCATGCACCTTCCCGTCAACATTCAGCTCATCGGCCAGGAGGTCGCCATCGCATGGGACGACGGCCGGGAAAGTTACTACACGTTTGAGCAACTGCGGGCGGCATCGCCGAGTGCCGCGAACATCGGCGAGCGCGACATCCTGGGAAATCAGTATGGCGGAGACGGCCCGAAACGCTTTCCGGGCGTGCAGGTGCTGGGCTGGGAGCAGGTGGGCAACTACGCGCTGCGGTTCGACTTCAGCGACGGACATCGGACCGGCCTGTACAGTTTCGACTACCTGCGCTCGCTGGCTGCGCCGGCCTGACGGATTGCGGGATTGCCTCGGCGCGCCCCACGGGCAATCACGGGGCCGATCATGAGCACCTACGTCTTCCCCGCCCGCACCAGCTCCGCGGAGATCGAGCTCGGCTCGACGCTGCAACCGAAATTCGGCCCCGATGGCCTGATTCCTTGCATTACCCAGGACGTGCAGTCGGGCGAGGTTCTGATGTTCGCATTCATGAACGCCGAGTCGCTCGCGCACACGCTCTCGACGGGGAAGGCGACCTACTGGAGCCGCTCGCGGCAGAAGCTCTGGGTCAAGGGCGAGGAGTCCGGCAATGTGCAACTCGTGCGCGAACTGCGCACCGACTGCGACCAGGACGTGCTGCTGATCAAGGTCGAACCATCGGGCCCGGCGAACGCGAGCTGCCACAACGGCTACAAATCCTGTTTTTACCGCAAACTCTCCGACCTCGAAGGTGCCCGGTCGACGGGCTGCAAACTCACTTTCACCGCCCAGCCGCTTTTCGATCCGGCCACGGTCTACAAGAAGAAGTAAGACTCCAGGTCAGCGCGATCCGCGGGCACTGGGGGCCAAGCCCCGCTCGCTCCGCCGCGCGAACTCCAGCATGTGCTGGAACTCCCGGCTGGCGGACTCCGCGTGCGCGCCGAGTTTCTCGAGCGCCTGCGAACGGTTGAGGCCGTCCCGATAGAGGATGCGGTGGATCTGTTTCACCCGGTCGAGCTGCTCCGGCGTGAAACCGTTGCGCTCGAGGCCGACGCGGTTGATCGCGCGGATCTCGGCCGGCGTGCCGTCGGCGATGAAGTACGGGGGCAGGTCGTGCACCAGTTTGGCCGTGGCGGACAGCATCGCAAAAGTGCCGACGCGGCAGAACTGGTGGATGCCGCCGTAGCCGCCGATGACGACGTGATCCTCAATGGTGACGTGGCCCGCCAGCACGGCGCCGTTGCTCATCACGATGTGATCGCCGAGGGCGCAATCGTGCGCGACGTGGCAGCTCGCGAGCAGCACGTTGTCCGATCCGACGCGAGTGAACTCGCCGTCGTTCGTAGCCGCGTGGATCGTCACGTACTCGCGGAACACGTTTCGCGCTCCGATGCGCACGCCGGGGTTGCCGCCCTTGAATTTCAGATCCTGCGTCTTGCCGCCGATGCACGCGTACGGGAATACCTCGCATTGCGCGCCGAGCACGGTGTTGCCCTCGACGGATGCGTGATGGTGCACGCGCGTGCCGTCGCCGAGCGTCACGCCCGCGCCGACGTAGGCGTAGGCGCCGAGCATGACATCCGAACCGAGCTGCGCGCCCGGTTCAACGATGGCGGTGGGATGAAGCTGCGTCGCCATGGGCAGATCACTCCATCTCGCTGGAATCGATGATCGCGAACATCAGTTCGCCCGACGAGACGACCTTGCCGTCCACGGTGCACGTGACCTCGGCGGTCGCGAGTTTGGTGCCGCGCGCGCGGAGCAGCTTGGCGTTGATGATGAGCTGGTCGCCCGGCCGCACCGGCTTGCGGAACTTCACCTTGTCGACGCTCATCAGCAGCGTCGTCTTGCCCTCGGCCGTGCCGCGACGAAGCATCAATATGCCTCCGGCCTGCGCCATCGCCTCCAACTGCAGCACCCCGGGCATGACCGGGTTACCGGGAAAGTGCCCCTGGAAGTACGGCTCGTTGATCGTCACGTTCTTGATCGCCACAAGCGCGTCCTCGCCGATGAACTCGACCACGCGGTCGACCATCACGAACGGATAGCGGTGCGGGAGCGTGTCGAGGATGCGCCGGATATCGAGCTCGGTCTCGTGCGGCAGCACCATCGCGGGCCGCGGCTTTTTCTTCGGGCCCTTGCGCTTCTCCTCGAGCTTCGCGGCCAGCGCCTTGGTGAGCTCGGCGTTGATCGCATGGCCCGGCCGGGTCGCGATGATGTGCGCCTTGAGCGGCGCGCCGAGCAGCGTGATGTCGCCAATGATATCCAGAATCTTGTGACGCACGAACTCGTCCTTGAAGCGCAGGCCCTCCTTCGAAATGATTTTGTCGCCGCGGATCACGACGGCGCAGTCGAGCGAGCCACCCTTGATCTTGCCCAGCTTCAGCAGTTCCTCGATGTCCTCGTAGATCGTGAACGTCCGCGCCGCCGCGATCTGGGTCATGTAGCTGTCGGGGTCGATGCCCAGCGAAAGATACTGCGTGTGGATGCCGCGGTCGTCGGCCGACGTGCAGGAAATTTTGAATTCGTCGCAAGGCAGGGCGATGATGGACGACTGGCCTTTCGACACCGAGACCGGCGCATCGAGCGAGAAATACTCGCGTTCGATTTCCTGCTCGATCGGTTCACCCTGCATGATCAGGTCGACGTAGGGCTTGGCCGAGCCGTCCAGAATCGGCGGCTCGGAGGCGTTCATTTCGATGACCACGTTGTCGATGCCGCAGCCGTGCAAGGCGCTCAACACGTGCTCGACCGTGTGAATCTTCGCGTGACCCGACTGAATCGTCGTGGCGCGCACGAGGTCGGTCACCTGATCGACGCGCGGACGGATTTCGGGCGAACCACTCAGGTCAATGCGCCGGAACACGTAGCCGGCGTCCGCCGGCGCGGGCTTCATCGTGAGTGTGACGGCGTCGCCCGTGTGGAGCGCGCTGCCCTGGATGGTGACTTCCCGCGCAAGGGTGCGTTGTTTCATTGGCAATCGCTCAGTGTCGAAAGCCGCCGGCATGCAGCGCAAGCGCGGAACTCGTCGGCCCATCCGCACCCGAGGCAGGATGCCTCTCCGACGTTCCCCCGGCCGGCTTGACACTCGCGCAGCCGACTCTTCAACCTGAACCCTTTCTACACGCTCCAACGCCAGTCAGAACCGACCCTCGTCATGCCCGCAGCCAACGACATCCGCAAAGGCCAAGTCATCAAATTCAACGGCGAGCCGCATCTCGTCATGGAGACCCAGCACCGGACCCCGGGCAACCTCCGGGCCTTCGTGCAGATCAAGATGCGCAATTTGCGGTATGGGAAGGCACTGGACCAGCGCTTCGCGTCGACCGACACGATCGAAGTGCTGGCGACCGATCGCAAGACGCTGGAATTCAGCTATGCGGATCGCGGCACGTTCGCATTCATGGACGCGGAGACGTTCGAACAGATCGAGCTGAGCGAAACCCAGCTCGGCGATGTGAAGCACTACCTCGCGCCGGGAGGTAAAGTGGATGTCCTCTTCGTCGACGAGCGCGCCTTGTCCGTCGATCTGCCGTCCACCGTCGCCCTCAAGGTGATCGAGTCCGCCGACGGCATCAAAGGCGACACCGCCAGCAACGTCCAGAAGCCCGCCAAGCTCGAGACCGGCCTGGTCGTTCAGGTCCCGCTCTTCATCAAGGAAGGCGAGATCATCCGGGTCAGCACGGTCGACGGGACGTATCTCGGCCGCGTTTGACCTGAACCTCCAGCCGGCTGTGCGGCCCCAATTTGCCCGCGGTTAACTCCGCGGGCTTTTTCGTGCCGGCTCGCCCAGACTAAGTCGGCCCGATCGAGTGAATCTTTTACTCGTCGGAGGGCGAACGATTGAGGCTACGCCACCCCGATCTCCCGCAGGAGCTCCTTGCGCGCCGCGACCGGGAGCGCGTTGAGTTTTTCCAAGAGCACGTCTCCCGGCATGAGCGTGAGCTGCTTTTCCGCCGCGAGACCGCGCGCCGCGGGGGTGAAACGGCCCGGCGTCACCACATAGCCGCGCCGGATATCGTCCGCGGCCAAGACGGCGCTGAGCTCATTCAACTGTTTCACATCGATCAGCCCGGCGGCATTCGAGACGCAGCGCACGTACGCGAACGGCCGCGGTTCGCCCTTCCACGAAATCTTGATCTGCACCGCTCCGTCGGGCCCGGCGTTGGTCGGCGCCGCCACGACCCCGGTCTTGCTGTAGTAGGATATGACCAGGCGTTCGAAGCGTTTCCAGTCGATATCCTCGATCATATCCGCGGTAAAACTGGTCCCGACGCTCGCCGCCCCCGCGGGCACCAAACCACCGCCGGCGCCAGCCGCACCCGCCAGCGGGATGGCCCCGTG
>JBEIHL010000212.1:0-6086 GCA_040381375.1 Opitutaceae bacterium | reverse complement strand
GTGGTGAACCCAGCCGCCGTCTCCGCTTGATCGCTCACGGGGCACGGCTCGGAACAGGGCCGAGCCCGGGAGGGGCGGCCGCCAGCCGACGGCAGGTTTCGAGGGTGTCGATGTCGGCCACGGTCTTGTCCGGGCGAACCCGCGCAATGCGGGGAAACCGCAGGGCGAACCCGCTCTCATGCCGGGCGCTGGCTTGGATGGAATCGAAGGCGATCTCCAGGATCGTATCCGGAACTACGATGCGCTGCCGGCCGCGCTGCTCGAGGGTGTTGGCCAGGAAATGTTCCGTCAGCCGCGCGATCTCGACATCGGTCAGGCCCGAGTACGCCTTGCCCACGGTCAACAGCCGCCCGTGCTCGGCGTCTCGGATCGAAAACGTGTAGTCGCTCAGCACGTCGCGGCGCTTGCCGTGACCGTACTCGGCGGCCACGACGACGACATCCAGGGTGGCGTACGCTTTCTTGAGTTTGAGCCACGCGAGTCCGCGGCGTCCGGGTGTGTAGAAACTCTGCGGATCCTTCGCGATCAGGCCTTCGTTGCCGCGCCGGCGGGCGGCGAGAAACGCGGCTTCGATCTCCACGGCGTCGGTGGCCGTGCGGACCGGCGCCAGGTGCAGTTGGGAGGTGCGGCTGGTTGCGGCGGGAGCGAGCAGCGCGGCGAGGGCGGTGCGCCGCTCGTGCAGAGGAGATTTCAGCAGCGCGTGGCCGTCCCGCCAGAGGAGATCGTAGAAGGTGAGCGACACGGGGATCTCGGCGCCCAGAAAAAAGTCGTCGCCCTTTCGCCCGAGGCGCTTCTGCAGCTCGGCGAACGGCAGGGCGCGGTCGTCCCGCCACGCGAGCAGCTCGGCGTCGGCGATAAAGTCGCCCGTCAGGAATTGCACCGCGCGCGCAAGGTCGGGGAACTGAGTGGTGATCCGCTTGAGGTCCCGCGAATAGAGCTCCACCCGGGCGCCCTGCTTGTGGATCTGGCAGCGGATGCCGTCGTACTTCTCCTCCAGCCACACCGGCGGCGTTAGCCGGGCGAGCAGCGCGCTCGCGGTCGGTTCCGGGCTGGCGAGCATGAACTGCAGCGGGTGGAAAAGGCGCAGTTGAATGGCCGCGAGGGAACCGTCGTGCGCGGCCCGGGCCACGGCCACGATGTCCCCGGACATCATGTTGGCTTCGCGCACCGCCTCCACCGGCTGGGCGGCCGCGGCGGCGATCGCCTCCTCGACCAGACCTTCCTTCAGCCCGATCCGGAGGTCGCCCGTGATGATTTTCACCACGTACTTCGCCTCGAGGGGCGAAAGGGTGGCTAGCTGCGCGCGCAGCCGCTCTAGTTTGGCGAGCGGGCCTCGTGCCGCCGCGAGCGCCTCGAACCACGCCGCCACCTCTGCCAGCGCCGGCGGCCCCTTCATGTCATCCCATGGATGACGTGGAGGCGGCGGCCGGGAGGCGAGCAGCGCAGCGGCGGCGTCGCCGGCGTCGGCGAAGCGGTGATACGCGGCGCGGTAGTCGGCCTCGGTCAGTTGCGCGACGTCGAGCACCGCGCGTTTCACGACCGACCAGCCGAGCGTCAGGGTGCGGCCGTCGGCCTGGGGAAAGGCGCGCCCGGTGAAGAACAGCGCCGCCAGACCGGCATCCGCGGGCGACAGCGCCGCGAGGTAGTCACTCAGGGCGGCCACCTTCTCGCCCTTGCGGGCCGTTGCCTTCACCGTTTCGGCGACGGCGGCGAAGCGGCTGAAAGCGTGGGGCGGGACCGCGACGGCGTCGGTGGGCGGCGCCGCGAGCACCGGAACGGGCAGGGGCGAGGGTGACTCCAGCGCAGGGCGGCCCGCGGTGAGGACGGACAGCTCCAGTTGATTGTCCTCGCCCACGGCCCATGCCTCGATGCCCCGCTCGCGCAACGTCCGGGCGAAGTCCTGCGCAAAGCCGTGGAGCGTGAGCACGCGTTGCGGCCGCACCGCATCGACGAAGCGCAGGAGATCCGGATAATCCGCGTGGTCGGAAAGGGGAAACGCGGCGTCGCATTGATGCCGGAAGATCGCGCCGGGATCCAAGGCCCAGCCGGTGACGACGGCGGTGCGCCGGCGGGGAATCTGCCGCAGGAAACCCGAACTGCCGGACTGCGGCGGACAGATCACGACGTGCCCCGCGACCTCTTTCGCGTCGAAGCCACGGTAAGGCGGAAACGCGATCCCGAGTTCGTCGTAGATGCGCGTCAACCGCAGCGTCTGCGGATGCAGCATCACCGGCAACTGAGCGGCCGCGAGCCCGCAGAGGAGTTCCTGACTTTTGCCCAGGCTGTAGCCGAAGAGCACGGGCGTCTCGCCGTCGTCGAGGCAGTCGTGGCAGAAGCCCGCGATGTCGCGCAGCACCTCCTCGGTGGGCGGGAAAACGTACTGCGGCCGGCCGAACGTTGTCTCCATGATCAGTACGTCGGCCCGCGGGGTTGCGCAGCGTTCGGCCGAGCGGCCGGGGCGCAGTTTGAAGTCGCCCGAGTAAAGCAGCGCGCCGTGTCGCTCGTGGACGATCAGACTTTGCGCCGAGCCGTAAATGTGCCCGGCCGGATGCAGGGTCACATGGGTGTCGGGCGTGAGTGGCTCGGTCTGGCCGAACGGCAGCACATGCTCCGTCCGCTCGCCCGGCATCCGGGCCCGCATCAGTCGCGAGGTGCCGGCGGAGCAGAGGATTTCGCCGTGACGCGCAATGTGATCGGCATGCGCGTGCGAGACGAACGAGCGGCGTTGGGGGAAATGCGCGTCGAGCCACCACGCGATCTGCGGCAGATGCACCCCGGCCCGGAACTCGACTTGCCACGCCATGAAGCTGCGAAGGTTCAGGTGACCGCGTGAAACCTCAAGCGACGGGCGGAAAAATCCGCGCCTAGCGCCAGCCGACAAAACCGGCCAGCACCAGCCCGAGCAGCAGCACGCCTACGAGCCACCAGTACCAAGGTAAACCGTTCACGCGGACGGGCGCGCGCTGCGGTACGGGGCCGTCACCCTCGCGCCAGGATTCTTCCGGGAGATCAAGCCCGTCGTAAACCGATTGTCCGCGCCAGCCCGTGCGGTCGTCGGCCCCACACTCTGGGCAGGCGTGTGCCCGGCGGGGCACGGCGGCTCCGCAGACGGCGCATTCCTCGGGTGCGGGCCTCGTCACGCTTCTTTGCTCTCAGGCGGATGGAAGTACTTCAGCTTCGCCAGCCGCCACGCGGTGACGAAGAAGGCCGTCAGCGGCACCGCGAGCAGCATGCCGAGCACGCCCCCGAAGGCTGTACCCCAGAAGAACACGGCGAAGATGATGACCGCGGGATGCAGGCCCGTTTGCTTCCCCATGATTTTCGGGGTGAGGAACCAGCCTTCGACCGCCTGGACCACCGCGTTCACCAGAATGAGCATTCCGACGAGTTGCCAGCCGCCTTCGGGTTGGAAGAACGCGAGGGGAATCGTGATGATGAAACCGAGGATGGTGCCGAGATAAGGCACGATGTTCATTACCCCGAGGGCGAGTCCGATCACGAGGCCGAACTTGAGCCCGATCACCGTGAATCCGATTGCGAACAACACGCCCATGCAGATCCCGATGAGCAACTGGCCGCGGAAAAAAGCCTCGACGATCGAGACGAACTCATTGGCCAGGAAGACCACGTCGTTGCGCACGTTGGTCCGGAGAAAGGTCAGGTTGCGTGCCAGATCGCGCGATGGCGCGTCCCGCAGCAGCAGGAAAAAGAAAAGGTAGACCGGAATGATGGCCAGGTGCGTGAGAAAGGCCCCCAGTTGAAGGACGCCGCCAAACGCCGCCTTCAGCGAGGGCACGGCGTGGGCGAAGAGTGACTTGCTTTCCGCGGCGATGCCTTCGAGCGCCTCCCGCACGGTCGGGTTCTCCAGGTAACGCTGCACCACCCGGATCCAGTCCGGGTAGTGGGCTTGCACGTAGGCAAAGGATTTCTCCCAGAGCTCGGGCAGGTAGTTGATGAAGTCGATCAACTGACCGATCAGCGGCGGCAGCAACAGCAGCAGCGCTCCGGCCGTGGCAAGGACGACGAGCCCGTAGAGCAGGATCACCGACGTGAGCCGGCGCAGCTTGAAACGGCGTTCGAGCGTGTGAACAAAGGGTCGCAGGATCAGCGCCAGCACGCCGGCCACTGCGATCGGCCAGAGCACGCCCGAGAAGAAGCCGAGCAACTGGCCCGACACGTAAATCGTCGCGACGATCAGCGCGAGCGAACTGATGAAGGCCAGCAGCGTGAGCGCCGTGCCCACGATGCGGCGCTGGCTGTCGTTCAGAAGCGGAGAAGAGGGCTCGTCGGGCACGGGCTCGAAGGGAAGGCAGGCCTCGCGCCAAGGCCAGAGTTTTTCGAGTTCAGACCAACACTCCCGCAGAGGCGCAAAGGCCCGGAGAAAGGCAGGACTCCGATCTCTGCGCCTTTGCGCCTCGGCGCGAGACCTGCCTTGAAATCCCGCTCCGCCCTCGCCTAATTCCGCGGTGGGATCGGAAACGGGGCGACGGTGCGTCCGGTGTGGTGACGCCAGAACCAACGGGCCATCGCGGGGAGGAGGATGATCGCGCCGACCATGTTGACCAGAAACATGAAGGCGAGCAGCAGGCCCATGTCGGCCTGGAACTTCAGGCTCGAGAACACCCAGGTGCTGACCCCGATCGCGAGCGTCAACCCGGTGAAAACGACGGCCGCACCGGCGTCCTTCAGCGACCAATACATGGCATCCTCGAAATACTCGCCCGCCTTGAGCGCGCCATGCAGGCGGGCAAAAATGTAGATGCCGTAGTCGACGCCGATGCCAACGCCGAGCGCGACGACCGGCAGGGTCGAGGTCTTCAATCCGATATCGAGGATGACCATCACCACGTAGGCGAGGTAACTGACGATCGCGAGCGGCACCACGATGCACAGTGCGGCCGCGACGGACCGAAACGTGATCAGGCAAAGCGCGATCACGGCGCCGAACACCCAGAGCAGGATGGGAGTCTCGGACGCGGCGACGACTTCGTTGGTGGCCGCCATCACGCCGGCATTGCCGCTCGCCAGGCGAAATTTCACCTTGGGCGAGGGATTCGCGGCTGCGAATGCCTTCACCGCATTCGTCACCGCGGTGAGCGTCTCCGCCTTGTGGTCGGTGAGGAAGATCCAGATCGGCATCACGCTGCCATCGGCGTTGAGCAGTCCGGTCGACGTTTCGATCGGGGAAACCGCCTGGGCGAGCGCCTGCTGATTGCGGGGCAGGATGCGCCATTCAGCGAGCCTTCGCTGTAGCCGGCGTTGACGATGCGCGCGCGTTCCGCGAGGGATACGATCGACTGCACCCCGGGCACCTCGCGCATGTGACCTTCGAACGCGTCCATCAGTGCGACGACATCGTAGTCGACGCAGGCATTGGGACCGCCTTCGACGATGACGGACAGCAGGTCGACCCCGATGCTGAACTTCGAGGTGATGACCTTGGAATCGAGATTGTATCGGGAGTCGGCGCGCAGCTCCGGCACGCCGGCCTGGGTGTCGCCGATGCGGACGTCTCCGGATTGCCAATACGCCCAGCCGCCGATGACGAGGGACGCGACGATGATGACGCGCGAGGGTTTCGGCTGCATCGCCTTCGCCAGCCGGCTCCAGAAGGCGTCGCCGCGCGCGCGACGGTGTGCGACCCACTCGGCATAGGAAGGCGGCAGACGCAGGTAAGAGAGCAGGATGGGCAGCAGGAAGAAATTCGTCACCACGATGACGCTCACGCCGAGACTCGCGGTGAGGGCGAGCTCGCGGATCGTGGGGATGGGAATCACGAGCATCGTGATGAAGCCGACCGTGTCGGTCAGCAGGGCGACGATGCCGGGGGCGATCAGTTGCCGGAACGCGGCCTGGGCCGCGTCCGCCCCGTTGAGGCCGTTGAAGACCTCGTTGCGGAACGTGCAGATCTTCTGGACTCCGTGGCTCACGCCGATGGCAAAGACCAGAAACGGAACCAGGATGGAAAACGGATCGATGCCGAAGCCGAGCGCGGTGATGCCGCCGAGCTGCCAGACCACGGCCACGAGCGAGCAAACGATTGGCGCCGCGGCCAGTTTCCAGCGTCCGGCGTAGTTCCAGACCAG
>JBEIHL010000211.1:0-6091 GCA_040381375.1 Opitutaceae bacterium | reverse complement strand
GTCGCGGCGTGACGCCGCTCCTACAGCTTCCATCTCGACTAGATTTTTAAAGGCGCAGCTCATTTCTTGGCGCGCGCCTTGGTGGCGGCGGGCGTGGGGGCGGGGGCGGGCTCAGGCTCGGACGGCGGAGCAGGTGGCAGGGCGGCCTTCAGGTCTTCGAAACGCTTCTTGGCGGGACCGTCGGGAGCGAAGCGGATGCCGTGGTCAACGAGCGCGTGGGCGGGCACCAATTCCTTCGCCTCCGAGGCGATCACGGCCCCGAGGAAGATCAGCTTGAGGCGCATCGGAAACAGTTGCGCTCCCTCGATCACCATCCGGGCGTCCTCCCGCGTGGGCACGGCGGCGGATTTCATCCACGTTTCGGCGGCGGTTTCATAGAGGGCATACGACGGCGGCGGCTGGCCCCGGGCGAGCTTCAGCGGTTCGAGGATCGCGGCGACTTGGGCGGCGGAGAAGCGACCGTTGGGCGCCTCGGGTTTCGCGGTGGCGTCCGCCAAGCGGAATCGCGCGAGCTCCACGTTGGCGTCGATGCGCTTCGATTTCCCCACGAAGGCAGCCTCCAGAAATTTCCGCGCGCGATCGGCTTCGCCGTGTTCGCGTTCGTAGAGCCCGAGGGAGGCCAGCAAGTTCGGGTCGCGCTCGCCGCGCGTGTAGGCGGCGATGAGTTCGACGCGCGCCTCCTTCATCCGGCCGGCGAGCACCATCGCCTCGCCCTTGATCCGGCCGATCTCCGCCTGGGTCGCATCGCGCAAGTCGAGCGGCGGCGGCGGGATGATCACGTCCTCCTTCGACTTGTAGTACTTGGCTTCATACACCGTGAACTCGCAGTAGCTCCGGATCTCGGTGAGCATGGAGTTGTACGACATGTTGAAGCACTCCTTGAACATCGCCTCGGTCACCGGCTCACGCGCGCTGCGCTGCATGAAGGTCGTGAACTGCTTCAGGTACTTTCCCTTGTAGCCATAGAGGCACATGTGAACGAAGGCGTACGCCTGCTTGGCCCAGACATTGTTGCCCAGCACGTTCGTGGCTTCGGGCGAGTCGTGCTTCACCGCGAAGAAACGGTCGAACTTGATCAGCGCGCGGCGGCGAAGGGCGGCGTTGAAATCGCGGTCCTCGGCCGGCGCGCCGGGCAGCAGCGGTGAGTCGGGATCGTCGGCGGTGGACAACGCGTTGAGCTCGGCGACCATCGCGGCCTGCGTCGAAACGGTGTTCGGGTCCTCGAGCTTCGCGAACTCGATCCAGCGCCGGTCGAACTGCATCTTCATGATGATCTGCGAGAGGCCTTCCTCGAGCCAGGCGGGGAAGCGCGGTTCGTTCTGGCTGAGCAGATAGCGGACGTATTCGCGGTAGAGCTGCTTGTCGTGTTCGACGGAAATCTGCCCGGAGTCGGTGCCGGTCGCGGCGTCGTTCAGGCCGTCGACGTTGAGCACGTTGAGCGTGGTCGCGGCGAGATCGATGACGATGGCGGTGCGATTGCCCTGCTTGAGGAAGAGACTGGCAAAGCCGGCATCGGGCACATTGCGGCCCGCGGGGATGAAGCCGTTGAACTTGTTGCCGCGGCCGCAGATGATCAGGGCGGTGGACTGCGAGATCCGCTGCGGGATCGGCCAGACATGGGTCAGTGCCTGCCGGAACATGCCGAAGTCGCGGAGCAGCCGCTGGGTCGCGCGATCGGAGGCGTTGGTGAGAATCTCGAAGCCGGGGATGGTGGCGTAGCGCCACGACTCGGGCGGAGGGAGCTCACGGCTGTCCGTGACGACGAACTTGGGCAATTCGACCACGGGCTCGCCGGCCGCGGGAGTTTCCTGTGCAGCCAGCAGGCCGCCAACGAGAAGGAATGCCAGCACACCGCAGGCGACGGACAGATTCATGTCCGGTTGAGACGAGCGCGGGCGCAGAAAGTTGCCGAGACAAAACCGGGGGCAGGCCCCGAGGTCGGACGGCTTCATTTCGCGGCCTGCAGGATCAGGTAGAAGCCCCCGAAAATCGCGCCGGAGACGCCGCAGCAGGCGAGGAAGCCGATCGTATCCACCCGGTCCCACTTGGTAAACTCCCAGGCCGAACGGGGGAAGAATTTGCGGTCGTCGAAGCGGCGCGGATTGCGCTGCGTCTCCGCCATCGCCGCGGCATCCCGCTCCGGCACCGGATCGACCGGGGTCTTCATCTTGCCGTAGAAGAGATCGACGATGGCCGCGGGCGGATGCCGGGTGAAACGGCTCACCAACAGGAGGACGACGAACGGGAACAAGCCGTCGAAGAAGAACCGCAGAGCATACCGGGAACTGACGTCAAACCGCGTCAGGTCGAGACCGAGTTGGTCCAGCACCACGAGTTCAAGGTGCAGCCGGCCGCGGCCTTCGAGCGGGCTGGTGAGGTCGTCCGGCTTCTGATGCACGACGGCGTCCCAGAAGATCGCCGTCTTCACCCCGCCCTCCTCCACCTGCGCGACCAAGCCCTGGTGGGTGCGCCAGGCGTCAACGTTTTCCGCGACCTTGGGCCCGGGGATATTAAGGAGTGACGAGATGATCACGGCGGCCCAAACCGCGCTGGCGGTGAGCCGACGCCAGAAGAACATCAGCATCACCGCCGCGCCGAAGGGCACCTGCACGGTCAGCATCAATTGAATCTGCGAAAACACGTCCTCCATGTTGGCGGCTGCGACGACGCCGATGGCGAGAATGACGACGATCGCCCACCGACCCGCACGCACCATCGCGGCGTCGGTCGCGTCGGGCTTCAGGTACTTGCAGATATTGCGCGTGAACAGCGCCGAAACCGCCATCGTCTGAGCCGCGACGGTCGACATGTTCGCCGCCAGCAAGCCCGCCATCATGAGGTCCAGAGCGCCGGGGGTCAGCAACTGGACCGACATCGTGCCCCAGGCCGCATCGGGATCCGAGAGCGTCTGGTCGCCCGCGAACAACGCAAGCGCGATCAAACCGACGATGGCCCACAGGATGATCATGATGCGTTTCACATAGGTGCCGGACACCGCGCCTAAGCGCGCCGCAAATTCGTCCCGGGCCGAACCGGAGACGGTCATGTTGCCGATGATGCCGTTGATCTGGATGAGGCTGACGACGAGAATCGCGAGCAGCGACCAGAACGTGACCTGGAGCGTGCCTGGCACGGGATTCAGGGCGACGATCTGGAGCATGTGCTCTGGCATGCGGGTCTGCAGCGCGTCCCAGCCGCCGATGGCGGCCAGGCCGAAGGGAATCAGGATCACCGAAAACACCACGATCAGCACGCCTTGGAACGCTTCGTTGAGGGCGGTCGCGGCCAGCCCGCCCATGACGATATAGGCGCCGACGATCAGCGTGTATCTGAGATAGTACGCCCACTTGCCGGTGTCGCTGTGCAACCACGAGATGTAGCTGCGCCGTTCGCGCGGAACGGCGTTTCGCGGCGCACTCGCGGCGGTGGACTTCACCGAACCCGACCGGCCGGATGCGGCGGCGCGGTTTCACCGGGAACGGTGGTCGGCGCGGAAACCCGCGTCGGCGAACTGGGATTCAAGGTCGAGAAATTCGCGGTCGGCCACGCCAGCGTATCCGTGCCGCGCCTCGATTCCATCCTGCAATCGCGCGGCATCCACGGGGTCATTTTGCTGCCGGCGTGGGATGAGCCGGACCTTTCGAATCTCGATTGGACGCGTTTTTCCGGAGTCTACACCGACTATATCATCGAGCGGCCGGCGCTGCACTCCGTGTGCTCGGATCATTACCGTTCGCTGCTCGCCGCGCTGCAGCGCCTCACCCACCTCGACTGTCGGCAGCCCGGACTTTTTCTCCAGCGGCATCAGGATGAGCGCCTTCAATTCCGCTGGGGCGGGGGCGGCATTCCGGGCGTTCCAGCAAAGCCACCCGGAAATCCGGGCGATTCCGCCGCTGATCGTCGACGCGTATTCGAAGGATGCGTTCGTGCGCTGGTTCAAAAAACACCAGCCCGATGTCGTGCTGGGGCATCACACGACGGCGATCGAGTGGATGACCGACTGCGGCGCCTAAATTCCGGCGCGCCATGGTTTCGTGTGCCTCAACAAGAACATGACGACGCGCGCGTGTGCCGGGCTCGACCTGCGACCGCGCACGCTCGGCGTCCGTGGGGCGGAACTGCTGATCGCGCAGTTGCAGCGCAACGAAACCGGCATTCCCGAGTGGCCGTCGACCACGACGATCCCCGCCCGCTGGTCGGACGGTCCCACGTTGCGCAGCGGAAACGCGGGGCCCACGCGCGCGCATTAGCCCGGGCGCGCGGGTGCCGGGTAGCCGTTAGTCGACGAAGTAGACCTCGACGATGACCTCGCCCGCCCCGGTGCCTTGTACCTGCGCCGTGTAGGCGCCCGGCGCGAGAGTGAGCAGGAGCGCCGCATCGAGGCTGTCCAAGGGCAGCGCAAAGGCCGAGACTGCGGCGAACGTGGTCACGAGGGCGGCGCCGCCACCCCAGTTGTTGTTCGAAGCGATCTGAGCCGCCACGCCACTGCGAAAGATCGTGAGCGAGGGATCGGCCATGACGCCCGTGACGCCAAATCGGGTCAGCGTCGGCCCGATCGCGCGAACGAGAACCCGCCGCGACACGGTGCCGCCTACGACAAAGCCCGGGGTAAGCACCTGCCCGGCACCAAGCGTGGCGCGGGTCGAGAGATTCACCAGCGGTGGTGCCGACTGCGGGATCGGAGCGAGCGTCAGCGTGCCCGTCTGGGCGGCGGGCGAAACGCTGCTCGTAGTCCGGAACGTGGCGGTCAGCGGCGCCGTGAACGTGAGCGCGGACGTCAGCGTGCGCACGGAATCGGCCTCAACGAGCGTACCCGTGGTGGGGCCCGTCTTGGTCCACGTGAAGTTCAAGGGGGCGGAGAGCGGCGCCCCGCTGCTGGTGAACCGGTAGCTCTGACCGGCGGTGAAAAGTCCGGCCAGTACCGTGGCGGTTTCGCCGACCGCGGGCGTGACGGCGAAATTGGCGGCATGATGGGCGATCGATTCCGGCGCGAAGTCCTGGGCGGTCACGACGGCGGCGGAGAGGAACAGCAGGGCTATATACTTCATCGGGGTAGAGAGCAATGCTCAGACAACCGCCGGCCCGCGGCAATCTTGAATGCAAGGTCGGGCCGGGAGTGCACGCGCCACCGGGTGACGGACGCAAATAGCGGATATCGGCACCCGCCGCCGCAACTTGAGGCGGAAGCGGAAGATTTTCGCCGACAAGAGAACTTGCACCACGTGCGACCGCTCCTTGCACTCGGGCGAGCCCCGAGCCGATTTTCCTTCTTCCATCCCCGGCGGACTTTCCGCGCGTGGTCACGTCCATTCCATGTCTCCCGCGATGATCTTCGACTATGCCGGCGCTGCCTGCAGTGGCGCGCTTGCCCTCGCCGCGCTTTCGCGGGCCGGCCGGTCGCTCACCCGCTGGGCGTTTGCGGTGGGCATGGCAATTCTGGCCGCGGAAAGCGTGTTCATGGCGCTCAGCCACAGCACCGATTCGCCCTCGCAGATCCTGCGCTGGCAGACTTGGCGTCTGATCACCCTTTCCCTGATCCCGGGCACGTGGATGCTGTTCAGCCTGACGTACTCCCGGGGCAAGGGAATCCGGTTCTCGTGGCGGACGCGGCTCGCCCTGATCGCAACGTTCTTGGTGCCGCCGGCCATCGCCGTGGGCTTCCGGGACTGGCTGGCGGTCTCGGTGAAGCCCGTGGCGGGCTCCGGCTGGATGCTTCAGTTGGGACCCGCGGGCACAGCGCTGTTTCTCGTGCTGCTGGTCAGCTCGGTGTGGATCGTGGTCAACTTCGAACGCACGTTCCGGGCCTCGGTGGGCACGATGCGGTGGCGGATCAAGTTCATGCTCCTGGGTGCCGGCATCCTGTTCGCCGTCCGCATCTACACCAGCAGCCAGATCCTGCTCTTTCACGGCGTCGACTCCTCCCTGGAGGGCATCAATTCCGGAGCCCTGTTCGTATCCGCCCTGCTGATGCTCCGTTCGTTCTTCCGCGCCGGCCACTTCGAACTCGAGGTTTATCCCTCGCAAAAGGTGCTGCAGAACTCGCTGACGGTGCTGATCGCCGGCGCGTACCTGCTGATCGTCGGCGTGCTGG
>JBEIHL010000210.1:0-6095 GCA_040381375.1 Opitutaceae bacterium | reverse complement strand
GAGGCCTGATGGGCGAGGTCGGCGAGGACGCGGGCGCTTTTGAGTTCGGTGCCGAGAGCCAGGTCGACGGTGCCGCGGCGGACTTGCGCGCGCGGGGTGAGATGGAGTTCGGTGCCCACGATCTGCACGTCGGCGTCGACGCGAGCGAGCAACCGGCGGAGGAATCCGAGGTCGGTCTCGTTGAGCTGCACCTGAGTGCCGAAATTCTGATCGAGGCCGTCGATCACCGGGGTGAGCGCGTGTTCGTTCGCGAGCGTGCGGGCGATGTCGGCGAGCGTCTGGTCTTCGTAGGTCCGGCTGCGGCGCCGGCAGCGGAGCTTCTGCAGCGCGTCCTCGGCCAGGACGATCAGTTCGGGCGGCCCGCGGTCACTGAAGATGCCTTCGAGACCGGTGATGAAACCGCGGAAGATCTCCGTGGGGGCCGACGAGTCGCCCGCGCCCACGATGAGTTCCCGGCCGAGCTCCAGATCGCCGCCGGCGTCGAACGCGTACTCGGCGGCCCCGCGGCGCAGCGAGGCGGAGTTGGCGAGGCGCAGTTCGAGCGCGGAAAGCCCGCCCTCCTGCTCACTCATCACCAGGTGAGTGATCAGCGCCGCGAGCCGCTCGTCCTCGATGCCGTTGAGACGGACAGTCGGTCGGGCGACGTAAACGAGCGGTTCGACGGGGGGCGGCATGGTTCAGTCGGCGCTCAACCGCGCGGCCCGTTCGGCGTGCCGCTGCAGTTCGCGTTGCAAGTCCTGTGGATCGAGGGCGGGCTCGCCACTGGAGCTGCGGGCTTCGCCCGGTCCGCTGGTGGCGGGGGCCGGGGGCGTGATGTCCGCGATGACTTGGTCAAAGATGATTGGCATAGCGGTTGACGAAGGCGAAAAGCGGCGCAGCGGGGGCGTTCATGGGTTCAGGCTTCGTCGAAACGGAGGCCGCGGTTCGTGCCGACCTCGGCCTTGAACGCGCTGGTGTGCTGGGCGACAGCCTTGCCGGTGACGTCGAAGAGTGCGCCGGGAGTGATGGCGGGCGCGGACGAGGCGGCGAGCAGACGTCCGGGCGCGAGGTACTTGGCGCCGGGAGCGGCCGAGCCGACGTGAAGTGCGGCGAATGCGCCCGCCCCGGCGCCGAGGGACGCTCCGGCGGATACGCCCGCGCCGAAACCGATGCCCGCGCCGGCACTGGCGCCCGCGGAAAAACCCGCGGCGGCACCGATCGAAACGCCACCGCCCACCGCCACGGCGACGCCCGCTTCGGCGCGCAGGCTCTCGAGCCCGTTGGCGAGCGCGATCCCGCGGGCCCCGAACGGATCGCCGGCGGCGGCGGCGAGCGCCGAGGGGTTGCCGCCGGGCAGCACGAAGGCCTGGTCGACCGTCGCGCGGCCGTCGGCGCCCGAACGCGCCTGCTGATCGAATTGGTAGTTCGGCTGCGACATCGTCAGGCTGACGGCGGCGCGCAGGGGCACGCCGTTGGCCGAGAAGAAGTCCATCGTCTGCTTGAACGAGTCGACCACCCCGGAAAACGTGAACGCTCCCCACTCGAACGTGACCATCGGCGGGGCGAGCGGCGGGCCGTTGGCGCCACCGGTCGGGGGCTGCGGTTGGAGCAGCCGCTCCACCTTGTTCGTCTTGCTCCGCACGTCGTCGCCCGTGTCGGTGGTGTCGAACAGCAGCTCGAGCGTCAGCTTCGCGCTCGCGACGCCCGCGGCCTGCTGCGTCTGGCCGCCTTCACCCTGGGTGTTGAGCGCGATGCTGTATTCCAGCGTCGCCGGGTTGAAATCGATCGGCACGTTCTCCGCCGCACCGTCGGCGCCGGTGTAAGTGAACCGGCCGCGTTTGAAGTTTCCGGCCGGGATCATGCGAGTTTGAGCCCTTCGTGGACGAGGTGCAGTTCCTCGATGGCGATTTCAGCGCCGCGGGCGTTCAGGTCGGACGACTTGAACTTCACCGGCAGCGCGCGGTCGAGGTGCCACGTGCGCACCGGGGTGCGGCCGTCGAGATCGAGGTGAACGATCTCGATGTCCATTCGGTGCGTGAAGCCGCCGAGCAGCGTGACTTGGTGAAACCACGTCCAAAGGTCGCGGTTGAGCGTCATGCCGCGGCGGAGAATGACGGTCGCAAAGGTGACGGGGCCGACCCGCTGGTGCACCCCGTAGTTGTTGCCGCCTTCGCGAATCGCTTTCGGCTCCATCGTGGCCTCCAGGCCGCTGCACTCGGCAAACGCGCCGCCGGCGACCGGCTGCGGCCCGCCCGCCGAGCCCGCGGATTGCAGCGGGTGGCCGTTGAAGCGGAGTTCGTAGCGGAAATTCCCGACGGGAATGGAATCGACTTCGGGCATGGCGGTCAGGTGAGCACGTCGAGGGCGGTGACCGAGCCCTCGCGCAGCGAAAGGATGATCACGATCAGGCCGACGGGGTGGGACGGCGTGAAACGCACCTCGGCGATCACGCGGCCGTTATCGAGGTCGTTCTGCGTCGTCGTCGTCTCGTCGCAGCGGACTGAATACGCCTCGCCGGGCGTGAGCCCTTGCAACGCCCCCGCGGCGTGGAAATCGGCCAGCAACTGTTCGAGCTGCGTCCGAATGCGGCGCGCGAGGTCGGCGCCCGACGGTTCGAAGGCGACCGTGTCGCCCAGGCGGCGCGCGGCGCGAAGAATGGCAGCGGTCAGCCGGCCGATGCTCGCCGGCCGGTGGGCAACCGCCAGACTCGTCGTCACGTCGGACAGCACCCGGGGGCCGTCGGGCGTCGGCCCGAGCAGGGAGAGGCGGTGAATCAGAGCGGGCGAGGCGCCGGCGGGCGTCTCGAGCACGAGATCCTCGACGGTGAGCGCCGGCGAAAAATCATGCACGCCGCGCAGCCGTTGGCGGCCGACACTGTGGCCCGCGCCGGCTTCGGGAATGGTGCGCGCGAGCACGCCGGCGAAGGTGCCGTCGGGCGGTTCGACGCCGCCGGGCAGCGCCTCGGCGCCCGGGGTGGCGACCCACGGAAAGCAGAGTTGGAGAAAGGCCGTGGCGATCCCGTCGATGGCATCGAGCGTCCGGCCGCGGCCCAGCCCGAGGACGTGGGATTCTAGGTCGAGGTGGCGCGTGTAACCGGTGGCCAGGTCCGGGGCGGGCAGCGGCAGCGACAACAGCAACTGCACGTCGCGCCGGTGGGTCCGGATGAACAGCGCGGCGTGGCGGACGGCGCGCCGCCAGGCCAGGTATCCGGTTTCCGAACACGCGGGGCCGGCGGACACCTGGCGGACCTCGTCGCGCGGCGGCGTCAGCGTGGGCGTGCAAGGCACGAACGTTTCCGGCGTGGGCGGCAACGGGGCGAGGCCCGCGGGCTCGAGGGCGGTGTCGGCGACGAGTTCGGGCAGGTCGGGCAGGCAGACGAAGGCGGCCTCCTCCAACCCGAACAGCACGCCGAGCCCGCGCCACGTCTCCGGCGCCGCCTTTTCCGCTGGCGAGATCCCACTGCCCGGCAGACCGGGAATCAGTTGCCCGAGGCGGGCGAGTTGGGCGGCGGCGTGGGCGGCCCGTTCGCCGGCGTCGGCGTTGTCCGGCAGGATGGAATAGGGCGCCGGGTCGCCCACGCGCACCACGAAGCAGCGGGCGCCGCCCTGACGGAAGAACGAGCGCACCGCGGCGCCGAGCCAGGTCGTGAACGGGAACGCGTGCGGCTGCGGCGGTCGCGCCTCCCACGCGAACAGCCGGTCGAACGCCTCGAAACTGTCGAGCGGCACCGGTACGTCGAGCAGCGGATCGGTGTCGTCGATGACGACTCCGCGCGGCCGCCAGCCGTGCTCCTGCAGCCACGTCTTCAGCCGACCGGGCAGCGGCGATCCGTTTCTCCGGGCCACGAAGCCGACGAAGCCGACCACATCGGCCCGGTTGGGGGCCGCGGTGGTCGCCGGTTGGGCGTCGCGGAAGAGGAGACCGGACATGGGGCGGGGGCCCGCCTTACTCGATCACCAGGCCCTCGGCGGAGAGGACGAGTTCCTCCATCGCGACATCGCCGCCTTTGCCGGCGAGGGTGGGGCCGGTGTATTTCAGCGGGATGACGCTCTGGAGTTTCCAGAGTCGGACCGGCGTGCCGGTCTCGTCGCGGAGCGTGATCGTGATGTCGCGCTTGGCCTTGTGGCCCTCTTCGCGCGTCTGCTTGATCCACGCGAAGAACTCGTTCGAGTCGACGACGCCGCGCTTGAGCGTGACGTCGCCCACCTTGTGCATGAGCGGGATCTTTTTGACGTGGTTCTCCCTGAAGTTGCCGTTGCGGTACTCGGCCACGACCGTCTCGGTGACGAGACCGGAGACGTCGGAAAAGCCGCCGAGCTCGGAGTCGGGATCGACACCGGGCGAGTTGAGGTTGACGGAGAAGTTGAAGGCGCCGTATGGCGTGCTGCGGGGCATGGTTTACCTTTGTTTGGCGGGTGGAGGCGGCCGGTTCAGGAGCGGGCGTCGGCGGTTTTCTGGCCGATGCGGAAGATGACGAACTCGGCGGGCTTGATCGCGGCGACGCCGATGAGGCAGATGAGCCGGCCGTTATCGAGGTCGTTCTGGGTCATGGTCGAGCGGTCGCATTTGACGAAGAACGCCGTCTCGGGCTTCTCGCCCAGCAGCGCGCCGCTGACCCACTCGTTGTACAGGAAACTGGATACGGTGTCGCGCACGTTGGCCCAGAGCCGTTCGCCGTTGGGCTCGAAGACTGCCCACTGCGTGCCGCGGTCGATGGAGTGTTCCAGGTAGAGGAAGTAGCGGCGAATGTTGACGTACTTCCATTCCGGATCGGACGACGTGGTGCGCGCGCCCCAGACGCGGTTGCCGCGGCCGGCGAACGAGCGAAGGCAGTTGATGCCGAGTGGATTCAACACCTCCTGCTCGCCGGTGTTGACGAGCCGCTCGAAACGCAGGGCCGAGCGCACGACCTCGTTCGCCGGCGGTTTCCAGACGCCGCGCTCGATGTCGCTCCGGGCGTAGATGCCGCAGAGGAAACCGGACGGTGGCAGCGTGAGCTCGGCGGGGGCGTTCGGGTTGTTGGGATTGAAATCCGGATTCGGCGCGACGACCCACGGATAATAGAGCGCGGCGTACTTCGAATCGATCTGCGCCTTGTAGGTCTTGTCGATCACCCGGCGTTTCACCTTCAGTGTGGGCGTCAGCTCGCCGCGCTCAATGCTGAAGTCCTGCTCGATGAGCTTGACCTTCTTGGGCATCTCGTAGCTGGCCAGCCCCTTGAGCTGTTCCTTTACTTCTTTTTCCATCTTCGCCTGAATCGTCGGCATGGCCATCAGCTCTGCCCGCGACGTCCAGACGATCTGACTGCGCGCCGCCCACTTCTCGAGCTGATCCCAGTCCGGCACGATGAGTACAATCGGAAACTTCCGCTTGTCGCCGATCATGACGGCCTGAGAGACATACTTGTTCGTCTTCAGCATGTTCTCGATGGGCTGCGGCGCAATGTTCTTGCCGCCCGCCGTGACGATGATGTCCTTTTTGCGATCGGTGATGCGCAGGTAGCCATCTTCGAGGACACCGATGTCCCCAGTATAGAACCAGCCATCTTCGCTGATCGCTTCACGAGTCGCCTGCTCGTTGTTGTAGTAGCCGCGCATCACGTGCGGACCACGCGTCAGGATCTCCCCGTCCTTCGCAATCTTGACTTCCACTCCCGCGATGGGTTTGCCAACGGAGCCCAGGCGGTAATGCAGGAGATTGTTGGCGGAAATCACCGGTGAGGTCTCGGTGAGTCCGTATCCTTCCAGGATGACCAGCCCCGCCGAATAGAAGAACTTGGCAATCTCGGGCGAGAGTGGGGCGCCACCTGAAATGAAATAGCGGATGTTGCCACCCGTCCGTTCACGCAGCTTGGAGAACACCAGCTTGTTGGCCAATCCGTACTGCAGGCAAAGGAGCCCACCCGGTTCGCGTCCTGCCAGTTTCTCGCTGGCCCAGCGATCACCAACCGCTTTGGCCCAGAAGAAAATCTGTTTCTTGAGGCCGCCACTCGAGACCGCGTTCTCCAGCACGCGCGCGTAAATCTTTTCGTACAGGCGCGGCACCGACATCATGAGCGACGGTTTGACTTCGCTCATGTTCACGGGGACGGTGTCGATGCTTTCGGCATAGGCAAT
>JBEIHL010000209.1:0-6095 GCA_040381375.1 Opitutaceae bacterium | reverse complement strand
TTCGCCGCGGTCAAGGCCGGGCTCGCGAAATCCCTGCCGGCGACCGACGCCGCGCCGGCCGGCGCGAAGAAGGGCAAAAAGAAGAACAAACAAATCCCATGAACCTCCGCGATCGCCTCCTCGTTCTCGTCGTCTGGCTTTTGACACCGGTGGCCGCGCACCGCGCGGCTGCCCAGGCCGCATCCACCCCGGCCGCTTCGCGCCCCGCCGCGCCCGGCGAGGCCGTGCAGCTCTCCGCTTTCGAGGTCACCACGTCCAAGGACATTGGATACCAGTCCTCCAACTCCGCCGAGGTCACGCGCATGAACACGGCCATCGTGGATATCCCGATGAACGTGACCGTCTTCAACCAGCAGTTCATGGAGGACATCCTGGCGCGGGACACGACCGACGTGCTCGACTACGAGGCGTCGGTGCGCAAGACCACCGAGAACGACGGTTTTCTGGCCCGCGGGTTCGGCAGCGTGTCGGCGAATTTTCTCAACGGCTTCGCACAACCCGCCGGCTTCGGCTCGCAATCCGTCGCCAACATCGAGCGCGTCGAGGTCATCAAGGGTCCCGCCGCGGTCCTCTACGGCCAGGGCGGCTATGGTGCCACCATCAATCGCGTGACCAAGCGCCCGCTCGCCCGCCCGCAGTCCACCGTCCGCGCCTCGGTCGGCCCGCAGGACTCCTATCGCATCGCCTACGACACCACCGGCCCGGTGCCGCTCGTCGGCGGCAAGCGCCTGCTCTACCGGCTCAACGTCGAGTGGGACGACGCCGAGGTCTACCGCGGCACACCCAACCAGCGCTTCAACCTCTCACCCGCGCTCACCTGGAACGTGTCCGACCGGACGCAGCTCGTGCTCGAGTACACCCGCGACCGCCATGTGCGGCCCGGCGGCTGGGCGTTTCCGATGATGGCACGCGACTACGACGGCATCGCGAGCGGCGACGGCGTTTACCACGCGTTCGGCGACCGCGACTACAATCACACCTGGCCCGGCGACATCCGCCAGAACACCCGCCAGATCGCCTCCGCCGACGTCCGCCACGTCTTCAACCGCGACTGGCAGTTCCGCTCGCAGTTTCAATACAGCGACCGCGACCAGCATCAGATCGAGACGCAGCCGTGGATCGAGTCCCTTACCATCCTGCGCGATGCCGTGCTCACGCCCCGTTCGTGGCGCGATGTCCCGCGGGGCACCGAGAATTTCCGCACCCGCAACGAGATTGCCGCGAAATTCCGCACCGGTCCCGCCCGGCACCAGGTGCTCGCCGGCCACGCCTGGGATCTCCAGTACGACGACAACAAGACCTCCCGCGCCGTGAACAACTACGGCGGCCTCGCTCCCGGTTCCGCCGCGCTCGAGGGCAGTGGTTTCAACACCACGAGCGGCGTCATCTTCAACCGCTTCCCCAACGTCACGCTCGCGCAGTTCATCGCCAACCCGAAGCTCGCCGGCTTCAACCCCAACCTCCTGCTTCCCGTCAACGTCTTCGCCCCCGCCAGCTCGCCGGCCGTACCCGCCCCCGCCCAACGCCCGCCGCTCTATCTCGATACCTGGACGCGCAACAAGATCGGCAACCGCGAACTCTACCTCAACGACCTTGTCTCGTTCGCCGAGGAACGCTTCTTCCTGCAGCTCGGCCTCCGCCGCACCTCCACCGATCGCGCCAACCTCAACCGCGTCACCGGCACGTTCCCGAGCCGCCGGCTCAATCCCGCCGCCGTCAAGGCCATCGCCTCCGCCGCCTCGACGACTCATAGCGTCGGCGCGGTCTGGCATATCACCGCCGACAAGACCTGGACACTTTACGCCAATGCCAACAGCTCCTTCATCCCCGAGTTTCGCACGCAGGCTGACGGCTCCGGGCTCGACCCGGAAGAGGGCAACCAGCGCGAGGCCGGCGTGAAGTTCAGCCTGCGCGGCGGGCGGCTGCAGGGCCTCGTGAGTGCCTTCGACATCCGCCAGGAAAACATGTCCGAGGCCGATCCCGCCAACCCCGGCTACTTCCGCCAGGTGCAAGGCCTGCGCAGCACCGGCCTCGAGGTGAACCTCAACCTCCGCCTCACCGACCGCTGGCTCGCGTTCGGCAGCTACACTTACGTCGATGCCCGCGAGGTGCGTACCAGTCTCTCGCAGCCGCGGCAGGCGAAGGACGCGTTCACGGTGTTCAACCGCTATACCTTCGACTCCGGCGCGCTCAAGGGCGCCTTTGCGAGTCTCGGGACGATCTACGTCGGCCCGCGTCACAGCGACCGCGGCGCCAATCCGCGCAACGAGCCCACGTGGGTTGCGCCTGCGTTCTGGCGCTTTGACGTCATCGCCGGTTACAAGCTGCCCGCCGCCCGCGGCAGCCGCTTCCGCCACGATGTCGCGCTCAAGGTGAAGAACGCCCTGAACAACAACCGCATGTTCTTCGTGATCACGCAGGATCGCTACACGCCCGACGCCGGCCGCGAGGTCGAACTCAATCTCACCACCCGATTCTGAGTCCGCGCCGCGGGCGGACCCTCGGCGCAGAACCCGTCACTTTCACTCTCCCCGTGCATCCCCTCCGTATTCTGATCCTCTGTGTCGTCGTGGCGCTGCTGGCCGCTCCGGGCTTTGCCGCCCGGGCCAAAAAAGGCGCGGCCGCCGCTGCACCGTCGGGCGCCGCCGTGGAGTACAAGGGCGATGTCACCGACATTCGCGTGGTCCGGCGAATCGAGCAGCATGCCGATGCCTGGCGCGTCTGGCAGCCGTTCATCATCAACGGGGATCGCCCCCGCCACCTCATCGTGGCGTTCGGCGCGATGGCGAACGGCAAGAAGGACATGGGCCACATTCTCGCCAGCCTCTCCACCAACGACGGCGACACCTGGGGCGAACCGGTCAAGGTGTTCGATTACCACCAGCGCCAGGGCGCGCTCCAGTTCGCCTACGCCAATCCCGTCCTCTTTCATGCGCCGGGTCAGGACGTGATCTGGTGCTTCGCGATGCGGTGCCCGATCACCTACGACAACAGCGAGGAGTCGCAGCTCGTCGCCGCCTTCACCGCCGACGGCGGCCGCTCCTGGACCCCGGTCGAGCTGGCCATGCACTACACCGGGCCGCTCATCACCAACGCGGGGATCGTCGTCGCCGAGCACGAAGGCCGGAAACGCTTCCTGCTGCCGGCGCACCGCAACACGCTCGCCGCCGATCCGCGCGGCTCGCGCGACCATTTCGTGCTCAGCAGCACGAGCCTGCTGGAGTGGAAACTGGAGGCGTTCATCCCGCAGCCGGCTAGCCCGCGTGTGTTCCTGCACGAGGGCAACATCGCCGCGGGCGACGCGCCCGGTGAGCTGAAGATCGTCATGCGCACGGCGGATTACGACGACCCGGAGAAGACGACGAACCCGCCCCGGGCGTATTCGAGCGTGAGCCGCGACGGCGGAGGCACGTGGACCACTGCCGCCGCCGAACCCGAGCTGCACAACGCGAAGTCGAAGGGCTTTTTCGGCCGCGCCGCCGATGGCACCCATCTCTACGTCTACAACGACGGTCCGGCCCAGCGCGACCGGACCTGGCCTGGCTTCCCCAACGGCGGCCGCGCCTCGCTCCGCTACAAGACCAAGCAGCCCGGCGGCGCCTGGAGCGCGGAGCAGACCTTCTTCGATGCCGGGATCAAGAATTCCTACCCGACGCTGGTCGAGGTCGCGCCGGGCGACTTCCGCGCCGTCTGGGACAGCGGCACGGCCACGACGCCGCGCACCCACATCCAGTTCGGAAAATTCAAGCTGAAGCCGTGAGCCCCGCTGACCTGCGCTTGCTCCTCCGCATCACCCGGGAGATACGGCTCCGGGCGGCTCCGGACGCGTCGCCCGTCGTTTCTCCGCCTTGTTCTCCATGAAGTTCCTCCTCTCCCTCGCCCTGCTGACGGGTGTTCTGCCCGCGCTGCTGCCGGCCGCCGCCCCGGCGCGGCTCAATGTCGTCCTGTTCCTCATCGACGACCTCGGCTGGCGCGACATCGGCGCCAACGGCAGCACCTACTACCAGACGCCGCACATCGACCGGCTCGCCCGGGAAGGGGTGCGTTTCACCGACGCCTACGCGGCGTGCGCCGTGTGCTCGCCGACGCGGGCAGCCGTGCTAACCGGCAAGTATCCCGCGCGGCTGCTGCTCACCGACTGGCTGCCGAACGGGCGCTGGCACCCGCAGGCGAAGCTGCAGAGCGGCCGCTTCGTGCGCGGGTTGCCGCTGGAGGAGTTCACGCTGGCCGAGGCCCTGCGCGAGTCCGGCTATCGCACTGCCAACATCGGGAAGTGGCATCTCGGCAGCGAACCATTCTCGCTGCCCGAGCACCACGGCTTCGACGTCAACATCGGCGGCAACGCCCACGGCGCGCCGGGCGATTTCTTCTTTCCGTACGGCGGCGACTGGGCGATTCCGACGACCAACCTCCGGACCCGCTGGAACGTCCTGCCCGACGGCGAGCCGGGCGAATACCTCACCGACCGCCTCACGGATGAGGCGGTGAAGTTCATCCGCGAGAACCGCGCGCAGCCGTTCTTCCTCTATTTCCCGCACTACGCGGTGCACACGCCGCTGCAGGCGAAGCCGGAGCTGGTGGCGAAGTACGAAAAGATTCCCTCGGCGCAGCAGCAGGGCAAGCCGGTGTATGCGGCCATGGTGGAGAGCATGGACGAAAGTGTCGGCCGGGTTATGGCTACCCTGCGCGAGCTCGGCCTCGAACAGAACACGCTCGTGATTTTCACCTCTGACAACGGGGGCTTCTACAACGCGACCAGCAACGCGCCGCTGCGCGCCAACAAGGGCGCGTACTACGAGGGCGGCATCCGGGTGCCGCTGATCATCAAGTGACCCGGCGTGGCCCGGGCCGGTCACGTCAGTGCTGAGCCCGTCACCAGCACGGACCTCTACCCCACCTGCCTCGCGGCCGCCGGGCTGGCGCCCCGGCCGCACCAGCACCGCGACGGCCTCGATCTGCGGCCGGTGCTCGCAGGCGGCGCGACCTTGAACCGCCCCGCGATCTTCTGGCACTTTCCCCATTACAACGATCATCCCTCGTCAGTCCCCTCGAGCGTGATCCGCCGCGGGCCGTGGAAACTGATCGAGACCTTCGACCCCGAGGGCGTGGAGTTGTACAACCTCGCGGACGACCTCGGCGAGACGCGCAACCTCGCCTCCGCCGAGCCGGGCCGGACGGTCGAACTCCGGCGCGAGCTCGAGGCCTGGCGCCGGGAGGTCGGCGCCGAGATGATGCGACCGAACCCGGATTACGACCCGAACGTGCAGCTCCCGCAGAAGGGAAAAAAGAAGAGGGCCGCGAAATGAAGCCCGATTGCCTGCGTCGCGGGGTAAATTCGCTCATAACGTTGGTGCTGCTGCCCCTCTTGGGCGGAGTACTCTCGGCGGCCGAACCGGCCGAGCCGTTCCGCTGGACCAAGCTCGCCCCGCTGCCGGACCGCGAGGGCTTCGCCTATCCGTACGCCGGCGTGCACAATGGCGCGCTCCTCGTCGCGGGCGGCGCCAACTTCCCCGACAAGAAGCCATGGGAGGGTGGGGCCAAGATCTGGTACGACACCGTCTTCGTCCTGGAGAGACCCGAGGTGCCTGGCGGACCGCCGGCCGGCTGTCACGGCCGCTTGGATACGGCGTCTCGCTTTCGACCCCGGACGGCGTGGTGTGCCTCGGGGGCAGCGACGTGCAGCGCCATTACGCCGACGCCTTCCTGCTCCGCTGGGCCGGCGGTCGCCTGGAGACGAAGCCGCTGCCGCCGCTGCCGAAGCCGGTGGCCAACTTTTGCGGCGCGCAGCTCGGGAGCACGATCTACGTCGCCGGCGGCATCGAGACGCCCGACGCCACCTCGGCACTGCGCACGTTCTGGGCGCTCGACCTCGCGGCGGCGCAGCCGCAGTGGCGCGAACTGGAGCCGTGGCCGGGCCCGGGCCGCATGCTCGCCACCGCCGCGGTGCAGGACGACGCCTTCTATCTCGTCAGCGGCACCGCGCTCGCCCCCGACGCCCAGGGCAAGCCGGCGCGGACGTATCTCCGGGACGCGTACCGTTACCAGCCCGGACGCGGCTGGCGGCGCGTGGCCGACCTGCCGCATCCGGCGGTGGC
>JBEIHL010000208.1:0-6103 GCA_040381375.1 Opitutaceae bacterium | reverse complement strand
TACGTCGGCAGGATGTGCCGGTGCCCGATATTCAGATGGCTGGCGAGTGACGTCATCCAATAGATGACAAACAGGGCGGCCAGGGGCAGCAGCGGGCGCAGCGTGCGGGCGAGGGCGGCGGTGCCGGCCTGCGCGCGTATCCGGAGCGCGGTGACGCCGCCGGCGACCGCCCCGCCGACGAGCAGCAGCAGGAATGGCAGCGTGGTCTTGATCAGGAAGGCGAAGGGGAAGAACAGAACCCAGCCCGTCACGCTGTAGTCACCGCTCATGAACGCCCCGCGCGCGCGGGAAAATTGCAGCACGAAGGTCAGCCCGTAGAGCCACGCCTCGGGCAGCACGCGCCACTGCTTCAGCCACCAGATGACTTTCGCGGGCAGGCCGATGCCGTTGAGCATCCAGCCCCAGCCGTGGTTGAAGGTGGCGCCTTCCGCGAGCGCGGGCGCGAAGGCGCCGAAGCGGAAGCCGTAGAAGAGCCAGATGACGGCCCACGTCGCGACGGCGTGCACCGCAGTGGAGCGCAGCAACCGGAGGAGCGGCGCTTTCCACCCGTGGCGCCCCGCCTCGCCCGCGGCCCAGCCGAGGCCGGTCAACGCGAGCATCGGAGGCAGCAGGACGGCGGAGAACTTCGCGACGAACGCGACGCCGAGCGTGACGGCACTGACCGCCGCCCACGCGAAGCCCGGCGCCTGCAGGTGCCGCCACCACGCGCCCACCGACGCGACGAAGCAGAACGTCATCACCACGTCCGAGGTGGCGAGCGCGCCGTGCGCGAGAAAGGCCGGACAAAACACGAACAGCGCCAGCGAAAGAAACCCGCCGCGCCAGCCGAAGAGCGCGCGCGACCAGAAGAACACGATCAGCCCGGTCGCGGCGCTCATGAGCGCGATCATCGCGCGGCCGAGGAACAGCCACTGGTCGGCCGAAATTCCCTGCCGATAGAACGCCGTGTGCGCGTAGTTCCAGACGTCCGCCGTCCGCCAGGTATCGAGCGTCTTCGTCGGGAGCGGCACGGCGGCCAGGCTCATCGGCAGCGCCGCGAGTCGTTGCGGGAGGTTTCCGTTCTCCGGCTGGAGGCGGAAATCGCCGCGCGTGTTGTACGCGTGGCCGGCGACGAGGTGGGCGATCTCGTCGGACGTCATGCTCTTTTCGGCCGTCGCCGTGACGGCGAGAATCGCGTGCAGCAGCGCGCCGAGGACGGCGAGGGTCACGAGAAACGCGGAGGACGGACGCTTCATGGGGCCGGCTGGCCTCCCACGCCGCCCCGCAGTGTCCAGTTGCCCACGGTGAGTTCACCCGCTTCGGCGGGCAGCATCCGGCGCGCGATGCCCCAGTCGGACCAGTCGTTGCGAAACGCCATCATCCGCATCGCGGGTGGCAGTTGGCTGGCGGCGTGGGCGGGCGAAGGCGTCTTCCCCGCCTTGATGCGCACGTACATGCCGTCCTCGTCGTGATAGTACCGCCGGTCGCTGTAGAGCGTCACGAGCGGATGCACCGGAAACCACACCGCGCCGCGATACTGCGCGGCGATCCGCTCCGCCTGGCGGTAGTCGTCGATCCGCGGCCGGAGGTCGAGTCGCGGTTCGTGCACGAGCCGGCCGCACGCAATGCCCGCGGCAAGCAGCCCTGCGCCCAGCAGCGCGGGCCAGCGGTGACGTTCAGCCGGAGGCGCGGCCAGAAGCGTCGCGAGCACCGGAGGCAGCCAGAGCACGAAACTATGAATCGAGTTGGTCCAGCCGCCGAGTTTCAGCAAACCGGCCAGACCCAGCGGCAGCGTGCAGAGCCAGGTGATCGCTGCCAAACGGAGAGCGGGCGCGGTGAAGCGGCGGCGCAGGAGCAGCATCGCGATCGCCGGCACCGCGACCTGGATCGCCAAGGCGGACCAGACCATTTCGAGACGTTGCGCGAGATCCGGGGCCCAGCCGAAGCTGCCCGGGATCCGCACCAGCGTGAACCAAAGTCCGGCCCATCCGAACACCGCGATCGCGGCGCCGCCGATCGCGCCGCCAGCCACGACGCAGCGCACCGCGTGCCGCAGCGCCTCCGTGCGTCCCGCCGTCACGCCCAGCCACACGACCTGCGCGAGCGGAATACCGAGCGCGATCTGCTTGCAGGCGACGGCGGCGGTGCCGATCGCCGCCGCGGCCCACAGGGCGACCGGCGCGCGGCTGCGCAAGAGGATGAGATTGCCGATCAGGCCGCACGCCACGGCGAGGTTGTCGGAAAACAGCACCGAGTAGTGCAGCTCGGGCCACAGCGCGAAGCTGCCGAGCAGCGCCGCGAACCGGCCCAGCCGGACGTGCGGCCCGTTGCCGCCGACTGGCCAGAGGAAACATACCAGTGCGAGCGGCACGAGCGTCAGCGCCGCGTTCATCCCGGCCGCAATCATCAGCGCGTCGGCCGCACTCGACGCCCACGAGGCCGGCCAGAATAGCAACACCGGCAGCGGCCCGTACATCCACGTGTTGATCGTGCCTGACTCCGCGAGCGGGTAAATGGGCCAGCCCTGCGCGAGCGCGATGGTCGGTGCGAGCCGCATGTCGTTCCACGGGATCGACGGAAATCGGCAGAAGCGCGTCCAAAGCCAAAGCGCCAGCAACGCCGCGGCCGCCAGCAGCGCGATGCGCGCGGCCGAGCGCATCGCGCCCGGCGCCGGACCCTCGGGCGCGGGGGCGGTCCGGTCCGGTGGCAACACCGGGTTCACCGCCGCCGACCCGCGGCCGAAGTGAGGAGGGCACTCATGAAACGCGCAGTGTTTTCCGGCGGTCTGGGCTGTCGAGAGCAAACTCGGCTCACCTTCCGGACAGGAAACGGTTTACGGGGTTTTGAACTTGGACCGTCACCCGGGTTGAAACAACGTGACGCCCCCGCCCGGATGGACGCCGCCGAATACACCAACATCGCCGCCCTCGAGGCCGAGCATTGGTACTATGCCGGCAAGCGGCAGTTCGTGCGGGAATGGATCCAGCGCGCACGACCGCCGCAGCGGGACGATGTCCTGCTCGACTGCGGCGCGGGCACGGGACGGTTTGCCGAGGAGATGGCGGCTCTATGCCGCGTGCTCGTGCTCGATGACCACGAGGAGGCGCTGCGCATCCTGCGCACGCGGTTCAAGCCCGAGCAGATTCTCAGCCTGGCGGGCGATCGGGTGCCGATGCCGGATGCTTCGCTGGAGTACGTCACCGCGCTCGATGTGCTGGAACACGTGCCCGACGACGCCGCCGTCGTGAACGGCTTTCACCGCCTGCTGAAACCCGGCGGTCTCGCAGTCGTGACCGTGCCGGCGAGCATGGCGCTGTGGAGTGATTGGGACGTCGCGCTGCATCATTTCCGGCGGTACCACCGGCCCCAGCTTCGGGCGCTTTTTCCCGACGACAAATGGGACGTGCTGCACGCGAACTACACCAACGTGCTCGTGTATCCGGCCGTCTGGCTGGTGCGCAAGTGGCGCGCGCTGAACTCCGGTTCACCGCGACCGGTCAACGGTGCCACGCGTTCGGAAGACAAGATCCCGGCCCGCCCGGTGAACGCCTTTCTGCGCGCGCAGTTCACCCGGCTCGCGCACTGGCGGCTGCCGTTTCCGTTCGGTGTCAGCCTCGTGCTCGTGGCGCGGCGCCGGGCTTGAATCTCGCAAGTCGACCCGGGAGGGCGGACGTCCTCGTCCGCATCCGAGGCAAGGAGCAGGATGCTCCTCCACTTGCGACTTTCGACCTCGCCTAGGTCGACCACCCGCCCGCTACTCCCGCAGCCGGACCAATCCCACCTCTGCGCCATCGGCGTCCCGCAGGATCACGGTCGCGCCGCCGGCCGGCACGGGTTGCGCCTCGTGATTGTAGTAAACGGACACGATCGCCGGGCCCGACAGCACCACCGGCCAGGGTTGCGGGCGCGCCGGGCCGGCGGGTTCGCCCCGCGGGTTCGCGGGTGTGACTTCGACGCGGGCGTTGCCGGCGTGCAGCCCGAGCGGACCGGCGGGAGTGGCGACCTCGATCCGCGCCACGGAACGGTCCGACGAAAGGAGAGCGGTGAAACGCAACAGCGTGTTCTCCGTCGCGCTCGTCTCCGCCCCCGGCTGCCGTGTCAGCAGCTCGGCCAGGAGGAACGGCTGGATCGTCCTGCCGCGTCGGATACAAAACTCGACCCGGTCAATCGTGAAGGCCGGCGCGAAGGTCCGGATGAGATAGTCGTACAGCAGCCCCTTCGGCGCGAGGCTGCGTTCCGCGAGAAAATCCACATGACCACGATCGATGATCACGCCGGCGCGCGGATGCGCCTCCAGGACGTCGATGATCGCCTGCTGGCGTGGGGCGTCGAGAAGCGAGAACCAGTGCGTGACGTTCGCCCGGGTGGGCGTCGGCAGATCGGTCCAGAGATTGAAGCTGAACATCCCGGGCAGCGAAAACAGCACGTCCGCGTGCAGCACCGCATTCAGCGCCAGCACGCGCGTGCGGGCCGCCGCGTGGTCCGGCAGCTTGATCAGTTCCGCACCGGGCAGTTGCAGGTTTTCGCCCTCGCGATAGCGGCCGGCGACCGAGGCGAACTTCCACGCGGTAATGGCAAAGAAGGCGGCCACCACGCACCGCGCGCCGAGTGCGGTTGCGCGCGAGGCGGGCCACGCCGTCGGAAAGCGGGCGGCGAGCCAGACCGCTCCCGACCAAGCGCCGATCGCGGCCAGTGGCAGGAGCAACACGGAGCCCCAGGCGATCTGGCTGCCGGGGACGGGAAAAACATGCAGGCACTGGCCAAGCACGAGGAGTGTCACCCAGGCGCGCGCGGCCGACGCGGCCGGTTTCTCACCGGAGAGAGGCCAGGCGAAAAGCCAGAGGCAGGGGAGCGCCCAGCCAAACGCGAGGTAATCGGGCCGCACGAAGGGATAGCGCGCGAGGTTGACCGCCAGCGCCAGCGCGAGCGCGATGCGCAGACCGGCGATCGCGGCGCCGATCGTGTCCCCGTGCCGGCGACGCAGGATCCAGGCGGCGGCGCACGCGACGAGGGAGAGTGTCGCCACGATCCGGATACCGGGCGGCCAGAGAAACCGCAGGCTGAAGTTGCCCGGATGCCGCAGCGGCTCCAGCAGCAGACCGTTGAGCAAGTCGTAGGGCGTCGTGCCGCGCAGCAGCACCACCGCGATCACGACCACCGCCGCGAGCCCGGCCGCGGCGAGTCCGGTGCCGAGCGCCCGCCAGCTGACGCGGCCGGTGGAACCTGACGCGATCGCCGCCATCACGGCCACCGCCGAACAGGCGAATACGAGCGCGTAGCTTTGCACCCACGGCGCGGTCAGCAACGGGCGCATCAGCGCCAGCGGCAGGGCCACGCCCCACACCGCCGTGAGCGGCAGCGCCCAGCGGCGCACGCGGTCGTTTTGATGATGCAGCAGCCACCACGAGCAGGCGGAGAAGGCGGCGAAGACCCCGATGTTGATTTTGGTCAGCAGCAATGCCGCGGTGACGAGGCCCACCGCGACCGCCCAGCGGTTGACGTCACCGCGTTCGATCCAGCGATAGCCGGCGGCGGCGAGCAGCACCGTCAGCAGCACGATGAGGCCGCCGGGGTGCGACGGCTCGTTCGCCATCACCCACAGGTAAACGAACACGCCGGCGAGCACGAGCAGCCGCAGCAGGAGATGACGCGTCACGTACCCGGTCAGCGCCGCAGCCGCGAGCGCCGTGCCGGCCCACGCGCCGAGCGTGAGCAACCGGCCGGCGGTGTGCGTCAGCGGAAAACCGAGCGCGTGCAGCGCGGAGTAGAACACGAACGGAAACGGACCATACTGCGTGTAGACGTCGCGGTAGAGTCCGCCGTTTTCCGCGAAGTTCCGCAGCGAGAGCAGCACGTAGCCCTCGTCGTCGTAGAACATGAACGCGCTGAACATCACCAGCGTGGCCGCGACCACTAGGCCCGCCGTCGCCAAGGCCACGGCGAGCGTCTGCGGCCAGCCGGGCCGTTTCGCTGCCGCGGCGTCAGTCACGCGCGGAGACCGTGGCGTCCGCATGACGCGGCCGCGAGGTGGACTTCAGCACGTAGTTCGGGCGCCGCTTCACCTCATCGTACACGCGCCCGAGGTACTCGCCGAGCACGCCGATGCCGATGAGCTGCACGCCGC
>JBEIHL010000207.1:0-6111 GCA_040381375.1 Opitutaceae bacterium | reverse complement strand
CATCAAGGGGGTCGACCAGCAGTTGACCGGCAAGGTGGAGCGGATCGACAAGGACTTTCTCACCGAGCTGATTGACCGCCAGGTCGTCCCGGTCGTCGCGCCCATCGCGTTCGGCCCGGACGGTCGCTCGCTGCGCGTGAACTCCGACCTGCTCGCGGCCGAGCTCGCCGAGGCGCTGCAGGCGACGAAGATCGTTTACCTCACGCCCGCGCCCGGGCTCGAGATTGATGGTGAAATCCGGCGCGAGATCGCCGTCGACGCCCTGCGTACGCTGCTGCAGGAGCAGCCGGAGCGGATTGGCCCCAGCGTGCAGAGCAAGGCGGTCCACGCGATCAAGGCGATCGAGACCGGCACTCCGCGCGTGCACATTCTCGACGGCCGGATCTTCGACGGGCTGCTCAACGAGATCTTCTCCAACGAGGGCGTCGGCTCACTCGTGTACGGCAATGACTACGCCCAGATCCGCAAGGCGCGGAAGGGCGACGTGCGCATGATCTACAACCTTACGCGGGCCGCGGTCCGGCGCGAGGAGCTCATCTTCCGTTCGCAGCAAGCGCTCGAGAAAAACATCGACCAGTTTTTCGTCTTCGAGATCGACGAAAACATCATCGCGTGCGTCACCCTGTACTTTTACCCCGACAAGCCTCAGACGGCGGAGGTCGGCTCGCTGTACGTCATGCCGTTTTACCACAACCGCGGCATCGGCCGAAAGATGGTCGACTACGCCTGCTTGGTGGCGAAGGAGCGCGGCGCGACGACGGTCATCGCGCTCTCGACGCAGAGCTTCGGATTCTTCTCCAACGTGCTCGGGTTCGAGGAGGCGACCAAGGAGATCCTCCCCGAGGCGCGACTCAAACTTTACGAGGAGAGCGGTCGCAACGCAAAGGTGTTGGTGAAGCGCGTGGGCGCCACGTGATCGTCGCTCCCCTCGCCTAGTCCTTCACTTCCACCACGACCTGCACTTCCGCGGTCGAGCCGCGCGGGAGGCCGTTGACGGCCACGGCGGCGCGGGCGTGCTTGCCGGTCTCGCCGAAAACCTTGAGGAAAAGTTCGCTCGCCCCGTTGATCACCGCGGGACTGTCGGAGAAGCGGTCGACCGCGTTGACGTATCCGCTGACGAATACGATGCGGGACACGCGATCAAGCGAACCGAGCGCCGCCTTGATGTTGGCCAGGGTGTTGAGCGCACAGATCTCCGCCGCCTTGTAGCCCGTCTCGACCGTCTGCTCCCTGCCGACCTGCCCGGTGTGGGTCATCTGGCCGTTGAACGCGCAAACGGTGCCCGCGCAGTAGAGCAGATTGCCCGTGCGCACGGTGGGCACATAACTGCCGGCGGCGGCGGGTGGATTGGGGAGCGTGATGCCGAGTTCGGCGAGTCTGGCTTCAGGATTCATGCGGCAGAAAGCTGGGGCGCTCCGGGCCGCCCGTCGAATGAACTTTCGCGGCCCAATCAGAGTCGTCCGGCTCAGGGGATCGCAGGGAGAAACTCGGTCGTCATCGTGTCCGCGACCTTGATGCGGCGCTCCAGGATCTTGAGCTGCAGCAAAGTCTCGAGTTGGGCGGCCAGACGCTCGGGCGACAGTTGTCCGATCCCCTCGCCCCGCGCTGCGTCACCCTGCACGTAGGCGCCGCGAATCAGCTCGCGCCGCGAGAAAGCGAGCAGTTCACGAGTCATGTCGGGATTGCGCTGGAGGATCAGGTCATCGGCCGGATTTGGATCCTGCTCCAGGTAATCGCGCCAGCCGCGGATCGAGGCGTGCACGAACTGGCGCACCAGGTCGGGCGATCGACGGATCACTTCGCGCCGGGTGAAGAGGACCTGGTAACAATCATAGCCAGCGGACATCAGCGGCAGGGTCCGGACCTGGTGCCCGTTCTGCGCCGCGAAAAACGGCTCGTTGGTCACCATGCATTGCTGGATGGTGTCGGGATTGGCGAAGAACTCGCCGAGACCGTAAGTGTTCTGGCGTCGGATGAGCTTGATGCCGTACTTGCTCTCCAAATACGGGTAGAACACCATGCCGACATTCCCGATCACGGCGCGGCCATCGAGGTCGCGAAACGTGCGCACCGGACTGTCGGCGTGCACCATCAGGGCCTGCGGGTCGTGTTGCATCGTCGCCGCGACCATGACGAGCGGCATGTCGCGCGCCACGGACAGGATCAAATCATCGCTCCGCAGCAGGCCGAAGTCTGCGTCGCCGCGGGCGACCTTGAGCTTGATGCCGGAACCGGGTCCTCCCGGCCACACCTCCACGTCGAGTCCCGCCTCCCGGTAAAAGCCGCGGGCGAGCGCCTGGTAGTAGCCGCCGTGTTCGGCCTGCGGAAACCAGTCCGTTTGCAGGACCACGCGCCGCAGCGCCGGCCCGGAGCCCTTCTCCGTCTCGCTTTCCCGGCGCGCACAGCCGACCGCCGCGACCAGGGGCAGGAGCAGAACGAGAGCGAAGGTGAGACGATCGCGGCGGCGCATTCCCGGTGACCGTACCCTTGGCGAGCGAGGGAGCAACCTCGGCGAGGATTGCGTCAGACGGAAAATGCGCCCGTATTTTTCCCCATGACTTTTCGGGCCTGGCAGGAGCTTTCACCGGTGGATGCGGCGCGCGAGTTCCGTCGCCGAGCGGAGTCGCGGCTCAGCCCCGCGCAGCAGCGCGCCGTCTTCGCGGTGCGCCGCACCGACGATGAGTTGGCGGCGGCCTTTGCCGCGGCGCCGGCCGGGGCGCCGCTGTCGCGCGTGCCGTATCTCGCGAAAGATCTCTTCGACGTCGCCGGGATGCCGACCTTGGCCGGATCAAACTTTCTGCCGGAGGTGCGGCCGACGCCCACGCGCGACGGCGCCATCGCGAAGGCATTCGCCCAGGCCGGAGCCGTGCTCGCCGGAAAAACGCATCTGCACGAGTTCGCCTACGGGATCACGGGCGAGAACCCGCACTACGGCGACTGCGAGCGGCCAGGCTTCCCCGAGCGCACGACCGGCGGCTCCAGCAGCGGATCGGCCGCCGCGGTCGCCGCGGGCGTGGTGCCGCTCGCGCTCGGCAGCGATACCGGCGGCTCGGTGCGCGTGCCCGCGGCATTCTGCGGCCTCTACGGTTATCGCCTGACGCCACGGGACGCCTGGATCAGCGACGCGGTGCCGCTTGCGCAGAGCTACGACACCGCCGGCTGGTTCACCGCGACTGCAGCGGATATGCGCGCGGCGATTCATGCGCTGGTCGGTCTCGGCGACCCGCAACGTGCCCCGCGCGGCGGCTATCTCGAAATGCCAGGCCTCGATCCCGAGGTCGCCACCGCCTGCCAGCGCGCCGCCCTGGCCTTCACCTCCCTCGCCGAACCGGCGGTGCGCGATGCGCTTCTCCGCGGCTTTGCGCGCAGCGTGGAAACGTACAACACCGTCGTCGCTCTCGAAGCCTGGGAATATCATCGACCCTGGGCCGAAATATATCGCGAGCGCTACAGTCCCGTGGTTTGGCAACGTCTGAACCGCGCGCATGGCGTCACGCCCGCGATGAAAGACGCCGCCGCCGCGCACACCGCCGAGCTTCAGACCCTCTGGGCGGACTATTTTCGCACGCATGATTTCCTCGTGCTGGCGGCCTCGCCCGCCCCGGCCTTCACGCGCGATCAGTTCACGCTCGAGAATCGCCTGCGCGTCCTGACCCTGACCGCGCCGGCCAGCATCGGCGGCCTGCCGGCGTTGACGATTCCCGTTCCCCTCGCCTCCGGCTTGACGACGGGGCTGCAGATCATCGTGCCGCAGGTCACCAGTCCGGCCGTCAACTGGATCCTCTCCCGCGACCTCACCGCGGGCTGAACCGGCGCGATTTCGCCGTCGATTCAGAGCCGCAGCAGACGGCGCGCATTCGCGGCCAGAACCGCCGGACCGGCGCCACCGTGCCGGGCCTCGGCCACGAGGCGGACCAGCGACGGCGTTTCATCGAGCCTCGGGTAAAGATTGAGCGGAAAGTCCGAGCCAAAGAGGACGCGGTCCGACCCGATGGCAGGCAGCGCCCGCGACCAGACGTCCGCGTCATAGAGCAGGGGTGACGCCGCGGTATCGAAGTACATGTTGGCCAACTGGCCGACGCCCACGTGGGCGGGCAACAGCGGGAGCAGGCCGCCCCAGTGGGCCAGGATGAAGTTGGTCGCGGGAAACCTGCGGGCGAGGGTCACGAAATCCGCGAGAGGCGTCTCGACCCGGCCCCGATACGACATCCCCGCCGGATCGGTCACGTGCAGATTCACCGGCCAGCCATATTCGCCGGCGCGGGCGAGCACCGCGGCGAACACGGGGTGGTCGATCGGGTAGTTTTGAGAGTGCGGCGAGAGTTCACCGATGCCGATCAAGCCGTCCTCCCGCGCCCGGTGGAGTTCGGCCAGGGTCGCCTCCATTCCAGCCTCCGGGTGCACGGCGGCAAAAGCCGAGAGCCGGTCCGGATGTTCGCGCACGCAGGCGGCGTAGAATCGGTTTTGCCAGGTGCACGTTGCCGCCTTTTCCCAGTACCAGCCGAGCAGGACGGCCCGCTCCACCCCGGCGGCGTCCATCGCGGCCATCAGTTCCTCGCGGGTCGGCAGGGTTTGGACCGGACGGCCATCGCGGCGGCGGCGCGTGCAGAGGATGGCCCAGTGGTGCTCACCCGCCTGCGCGGCCCAGCCGGACGGATCGAGGTCCGTCCCGGTCGGATACAGGTGCACGTGCGCGTCGATGATCACGGCTCGCTTCTGGCGGATGCCGGCGCACGGCACAAGCCGTGCTTGCCGACGGCGGCGCTTCGTCCGCCTGCGCCCACTTCCCGCATCGTTCAACTTGAACTTCCCGCCAATCTTCCCTCCGCTCGGCGCCACTCCGGCCGCCTAACCGACGCCTTTCCATGCTCCAGCGACTCTTCCAACTCGAACAGAATAACACCACCGTCGGACGCGAACTTCAGGCCGGCCTGACGACCTTCGCGGCCATGGCGTACATTCTCGCCGTCAACCCGATGATTCTGGCGAACACGGGCATGGACAAGGCCGCGCTGGTCACCGTGACCGCGCTCACGGCTGCAATCGCGACTGCGATCATGGCGTTGCTGACCAACTACCCGATCGCGCTGGCGCCGGGCATGGGCATCAACGCCTTCTTCACGTACAGCATTGTGATCGGCCGAGGCGTGCCCTGGTCGGAGGCGCTTGGCATGGTGTTCGTCAACGGCGTCATTTTTCTCGTGCTCTCGGTCACCGGAGTGCGCGAACGCATCATCGCGGCGATACCGCACTCGCTGAAGATCGCGGTCACGTGTGGCATCGGCATCTTCATCGCGTTCATCGGACTTAAGAACGGCGGCGTGATCGTCGCCAATCCCGCCACTCTTGTGGCGCCGGGGAATTTCGCCACGGGCCCGGTTGCGCTTTGCCTCTTCGGCATCGTGCTCACTGCCGTCCTCGTTGCGCGCCGGGTGCCGGGCGGCATCGTGCTCGGCATCGCGGCCGTGACCATCGCCGGCCTCTTCGTGCGAGCGGGCGGCGGCAAGATGGTGACCGAGCTGCCCGAGAGTCTCTTCGCCATCCCGGCGTCACCGGCGCCGGTGTTTCTCAAACTCACCTTTCAGTTCCTGACCACGGCGAACGCGCTGCTGATGGCGCTGCCCTTGATCCTCACGCTGCTGCTCGTCGATATGTTCGACAACATCGGGACCTTGATCGGCGTGACGAAGCGCGCCGGGCTGCTGCAAGCGGATGGCACGCTGCCCAAGGCCGGACGCGCGTTGCTTTCGGATTCGATCGCGACGCTGCTGAGCGCGCTGTTCGGCACCTCGACCGTGGTGAGTTACATCGAGTCGGCGTCCGGGGTGGAGGCGGGCGGGCGCACCGGACTTACGACGATGACGACGGCGGCGTTGATGCTCGTCGCGCTCTTTCTGACGCCGCTCATCCTGATTATTCCGGCTGCGGCCACCGCGCCCGCGCTCGTGATCGTCGGCATCTTCATGATGCAATCGATCACGGAGATCGACATGAGCGACTTCACCACGGCCGCACCGGCGGTGCTCACGATCATCGGCATTCCGCTCACCTTCAGCATCGCAGAAGGCATCGGATTGGGACTGATCACGGCTGCCCTGATGGCGCTGGCCT
>JBEIHL010000206.1:0-6117 GCA_040381375.1 Opitutaceae bacterium | reverse complement strand
GTCAACGCCCGCGTGCTGCGGGACGCCGCTGGCGTCATCGCGCTCGATCGATTCATGGCCGAGCGGTTGAAAGCGAAGTCCGTGCCCCTGCGCCGGCTCGCGATCATTCCGCCTTGGCCGCTCGATCATCGGCTCTCGCCCCAACCGAAGGAGGGGAATTCCTTCCGCCATCGGCACGGGCTCGAGGGCAAGTTCGTCGTGATGTACAGCGGCAACCACAGCCTGGTGCATCCGCTCGACACGCTCCTGGCGGTCGCGCGGGAACTCCGGGATGAGCCTCACCTGTCATTCGTGCTGGTCGGCGGCGGTGTGGCCAAGGCGCCGTTCGAGGCCGCGGACCGTCGCGGAGAACTGCGCAACGTGGTGCTGCTGCCCTACCAGCCGCTCGGCGAAATCGCGACCTCCCTCTCGGCGGCGGATCTGCAACTGGTGGTGATGGGCGATGCCATGGTCGGCTGCGTGCATCCGTGCAAGTTCTACGGCGCGCTCGCAGTCGGCCGCCCCGTGATGCTCATCGGGCCCGCCGAGTGTCACGTCACCGACGTTTTCCTCCGGGCGGATTGTGGCTGGAGACACGCGCATGGTGACGTATCCGGAATCGTCGCACGGCTGCGGCGTCTCGCGCAGCCCGAGTCCGCGCGGGAACTCGCCGCCAAGGCCCGCGCCGGGTTGAGGGCGCTCGAAGAAGGGCTCAGCCGCGACCGGCTGCGCCGGCATTGGGGCAATGTATTCGAGGACGCGATCGCCGACGTCGGATGAGAACGGTGGTCATCACGGGTGCGAGTGGATTCGTCGGGCGCGAATGCTGCCGTCGATTCCGGGAAGGCGGCTGGAAAGTGATCGCCCTCGCGCGCCGTCCGGACCCGGCGGTCGCGGATCGGACGTTGCCTTTTGATCTGGGCGCGAACGGCGTGGGACCGGATTTCGGCGAGGACGTGGACGCGGTGCTCCACCTGGCGGGCCGGGCGCACGCGCTGGCTGAAACCGCTTCGGACCACGACGAGTACGAACGCATCAACGTCGAAGGGACGCGGCGGCTGGTCGGGGCGTCCGTGCGCGCCGGGGTGCGCGCTTTTGTCCTGGTGAGCACCGTGAAGGTTTTCGGCGACGCGCAGCAGCGTCCCGACCGCGGGCTGGAGGAAACGGATGCGCCCGCACCCGACTCGCCGTACGGCCGGTCCAAGCTCGAAGCCGAGCGGATCGTGCTCGGCGAACGTGCGCTGGCTCAGCGCGTCGTGCTGCGTCCGGCCCTGATGTATGGTGCGGACGTGAAGGGCAACCTCGCGCGCCTGTGGAAGGCGGTCGCGGCGGGCCGGTTTCCTCCGCTGCCCGAGACGGGAATGCGGCTGTCGCTGGTGCACCGCGACGATGCGATCGTGGCGCTGGAGCACGCGGTGAGCACGCCGGCGGCGAACGGGAAAGTGTTTCACGTGACGGACGGTTGTCCGCTTTCCGCGCGTGAGATGCTCGATGCCGTCCGGCTGGCGCAGGGCCGAAGCAGGATCCGGCTGGCGCTGCCGGTGCCTTTCCTGCGCTGTGCCGCCCTCGCCGGCGATCTGGCCGGGGCGTTGCGTGGTCGGCGGGCTCCCCTCGATTCCGATGCGCTGCGCAAGTTGATCGGTCCGGCTTGGTTCAACAGTGCGCGGATTGAGCAGGCGATCGGGTGGCGAGCGCGCCGGACGTTTGGTGAAGCGGTCCGGGAATTGGCCCCGGCCGAAAGCAGCGGATAACGACCATGTGTGGAATCGCCGGATACTTTGGCCCTGGAGCAGTGGATGAGACGCTCCTGATCACGCGGCTGCGCCATCGGGGGCCGGACGCCTCCGGAGCGTGGCGGGCGGTGCTTCCCGCGGGTGGCGTGCTGCAGCTCGTTCATACCCGCCTGAAGATCGTCGACCTCTCGGATGCCTCGGCGCAGCCGATGCAGTTGCGGCGTTCGTCCACGCTCGCGGGGTCACCGCCGCGGTGGTTGAAGGTGGGTGGGCCGGACGTTCCGAGCCCGGCGTTGGCCGGAGGCGATCACGGATTCGAGCCGGCGCGGAGTTCAGTCGTCCTCGTTTTCAACGGGGAGATATACAATTTCCGTGCGCTGCGGACCGAGCTGGAGGCACTAGGCCACCGCTTCGACAGTTGCGGCGACACCGAGGTCCTGCTGCGCGGCTATGCGGAGTGGGGCGAGCCGGTGTTCTCCCGGCTCGATGGCATGTATGCGCTGGCGATCTTCGACGGGCCGCGGCAGCGGTTGGTGCTGGCGCGTGACCATGCGGGGATCAAACCGCTCTACTATGCCCGGGCGCGTGACGGAGGGCTGATCTTCGCTTCGGAGGTGCGGGCGCTCACCGGTTCCGGACTGATCCCGGCGCGAATCGATCCGATCGCAGTGTCGGACTATCTGCGTTTCGGATCCTGCCAGGAGCCGCGCACGCTGGTCGAAGGAGTGCGGGCGCTGCCGCCCGGCCACCTGGCGGTCGCCCGGCTCGATGAGGGATCGCCCGCCGCTTTGGTGCGGCGACCTTACTGGCTGCCGGAGCGGCTTGAAGTCGATCCCGATCCGGACGTCTCCCGGTGGCGGGAATCGCATCGCCGGCTCCTCGTGGAGTCGGTGCGGGAACAGTTGGTCGCCGACGTGCCGCTCGGGGTGTTTCTTTCCGGCGGGGTCGATTCGACGTTGCTCTTGGAGCTGGCGGCCGAGGATGCGCGCGAGCGGATTGTCGCGTTCACGCTGGCGGGTCGGATCACCGAGCACAACGAGGGAGCGGCGGCGGTGGAGTCGGCGCGTCGGGCTGGCGTCCACCATCTGCTCGTGCAACTCAGCGACCGCGAGGTTGGGGCGTGGGTGCGGGACGGAATCGGCGCGATGGACCAACCGTCGGCAGACGGGATCAACACGTACCTCATTTCGCGGGCGGCTCGAAAAGAAGGCCTGGTCGCCGTCCTCTCGGGAGCCGGAGCGGACGAACTCCATGGTGCCTACGGGCACGCCCGGTCGTTAGCGGCGCTGATCCGTACGATGAATGCGGCGGGCCCCCTGCGAGACCTGCTCGGCGAACTGGCGGTCGCCGGCACGCGGTGGACCGGGCGTCCCGTGCGGGCTGACCGGCTGAGGTCGCTGTTGCAGGCCCTGCCGTCGACCTGGCAGGCGGTGCAGGAGCGTCGTCGCTTCTTCACGCCCGGGCAGGCGTCGGCGATCTGGCCGGCGGGGCGAGAGGTGCCGGCGGGCTGGGCGCCACCGTACGCGGATCGTGAGGCGTTTGTGGCGCGGGGACAGCGGGAGCAGGTGCGACTGGCGGAGATCGGCGGGTACCTGCTCAACACCCTGCTGCGCGACGCCGATTGGGCCACGATGGCGAATCAGCAGGAGCTCCGGGTGCCGTTCCTGGGCCGTCGTTATATGGAGTGCGTCCTGCGCGCCCCCGAGAAAAGGACGGCGGCCGCACGAGAGGCGAAACCGGAGTTGGCGGCGCTGCTTTCGCCCGGTGCCCGGGAGCTCGCGAAAAGGCCGAAGCGTGGGTTTACGGTGGACTACCTGAGCTGGCTGGGTGGGCCGCTCGCCGTGGAATTCACCCGCGCGGCGGAGGTGCTGCGAGACCGCCTTGGCTTTGCCGTGGATGCATCCGCCCAACTGGAAGCGTTGCGGGCATCTGGATCGCAGAAGGAGGCCCGCCGCGTGTGGGCGCTGCTCACGCTCGGACACTATCTCGAGGCCAATGGACTCTCGCTGGGAGATCCCCGACCCGAAGTGGAAGCCGCGGTGGACGCCCCCGGTTTGGAGGTTGGGTCCGCATGAATGGAATTTCCGGAGTCTTGCTCGGGATCGGACCCGGGGCCGCGGTCCTGACCTGGATCATGGTGTTCGTGATCATCCGGCTGGCGCCGCGGGTCGGGCTGCTCGACCGTCCGAACGAGCGCAGCCTGCACTCCCGCGTCACGCCGCGCGGAGGTGGAATTGGAATCGTCGCGGCCGCCCTCGGAGTCGCCGGGTGGTGGCTGGGGTTCAAGACATCCAACGATGTACTTGCGGTGTCACTACAGACGTTCCTCGTCGCGGCGGGCGCCGTTGCGCTGGTGAGCCTGTGGGATGACTTCCGCTCCCTCGGCGCGGGCTGGCGCCTGCTTTGTCACCTCGCGGCGGCCGGGGTGACGGTCGGGTTCGTTGGGTCGATTCGCGAAGTGGCGATTCCCTTCGTGGGTGCAGTGCCGCTCGGCCACGCCGGAGTTGTGCTGACGGTGCTATGGATCGTTGGACTGACCAACGTCTATAACTTCATGGACGGAATCGACGGCATCGCGGCCGCGCAGGGTGTGATCGCAGGATTGTTGTGGGCGGGAATCGGGGTCGCGTGGTCGCTTCCGGCGGTCGCCGTGCTCGGGTTCGCCCTGGCGGGCGCCTGTCTGGGCTTTCTCGTCCATAACTGGTCTCCCGCTCGAATCTTCATGGGCGACGTGGGCAGCGCATTTCTCGGCTACTGCTTTGCAGTCCTGCCGCTGCTCGCGTTGATCGAGGTGAACGATGCCCGCGCCGCCAGCATCCCGGGGCTCGCGGTCCTGGCGGTGTGGCCGTTTGTGGGCGACGGGTTTCTGACGTTCTACCTGCGGGCGCGCCGGTTGGAGCCGGTTTGGAAGGCGCATCGCCTGCACCTCTATCAGAAGCTGGTGCGCAGCGGCATGAGCCACGCGCGCGTCAGCGGACTGTACGCGAGTTGGAGCATCGCCTGTGCGCTGACCGGACTCGGTTGGATCTCCGGCTGGCCCGGCTTCGATTTCGCGCTCGTGGTCGTGCCGGTGGCGACGCTGGGCGGGATGTATCTGTACACCCGGAAGCGGGAAAAGGCCGAGGTGCGGAGTGACTGAACCTCGCGCGGCTTGGGGTGCATTGGCTTTGCTCGCGGTTGGACTGGCCGGCGCACTCGTGGCTGTGGGTCGCGCGGCCACGCCGGTCTTCCGCGCGGGGGAGCGGCTGGTTTCGATTGTGGTCGGGCACGACGCGGCGCCGGAGGAGCGCGATGCCGCGGCGGAACTGGCGCGGGTGCTGGGCGTCATGTCGGGTCTCGAATGGCGGGTTGAACGCCGCAGTGAGGCGTCGCGTTCCCGGTGTATTCACGTTGGGCGTACGGAGATGGCGGTAACGGGTTTCGCGCCGCTGCGCGCGGCGTCCGACCTGCTCGCGCCGCGCCCGGGTGAAATCGGGGAGGATGGTTTTCGGATCCGATCGAGCCCGGCCGGAGTGTTCGTCGAAGGGGCAACCGCGGAGGCGGCCACCTTTGCCGTGAGCTGGCTGCTGCAAAGCGAGGCCGGCGTCCGCTGGTTCGCGCCGGGCGCCGACGGGGAGGTTATTCCAGGGCGGAGCGAGTGGGTGCTGCCGGAGATGGATGTCACCCGTGAGCCCGCCTATGTGTCCCGGGAAATCTACGGGCTCGGTTCGCCCGAGGAACGAGCATGGGCCCGACGCCTCGGACTCCGCCGGCACCTCGAGTTTGGCCATGCCCTGACGGGTTTGTTCAGCCCCGAGTTGCTCGAAACGAATCGCGACTGGGCGCCCGAGCTGCTCGGCGATCGACATCGGCCGGCGGGCCCGGACGACTTCCACTGGCAACCGAATCTGGCGTTGCCGGCAGTGGCGCGTCACGCCGCCAGCGCCGCGGCGGACGCCTTTGCGCGCGAGCCGGAGCGGGCCAGTTTTTCCCTCGGGATCAACGACTCGGTCCGGTTTGATCAGAGTGAGGCGACGCGGGAGTGGGTCGTTCCCCTGCGCTATTTTCGCGGGCGACCCGACTACTCGCCGCTCGTCTTCGCTTTCATGAATCGGGCGGCGGCGCTCGTGGCGCGGACGTCGCCGAATCGCTACCTCGGTTGCCTGGCCTATTTCTGGTGCGAGAACGTGCCTGGCTTCCCCGTGCACCCGCAGGTGGTGCCGTTCCTCACGGCCGATCGCACGCAGTATTATGATGCGCAGTTTCGCGCCGCCGATCTGGAACTGATGTCGAGCTGGCGGGATTCCGGCGTCCGGGCGTTCGGCTCGTGGGACTATGGGGAGGGCGTGAACTTTCTCGTGCCGCGCGTGCCGGTGGCCGCGCTGACGGAAGCGGTGCGCGAGGGTTGGAAGCGCGGCGCCCGGGG
>JBEIHL010000205.1:0-6131 GCA_040381375.1 Opitutaceae bacterium | reverse complement strand
GGGCCCGAGCTCCACGTAGGCGCCGTCGATGCCGGTCTTGTCTCCATCGGTGATGAACGAAAGTTCGCCGATGACCGGCAGCGAATCACTGCTGGTGACGGGCTTGCCCTTGGAGAGCAGCTTGGTGTCGGCGGACACCTGCAGGTCGGGCCGCTTGGCGTTGGCCGGCTCGAGATTCGCGAGCGAGATCGGGCGCGGCGTGCCGGCGAACAAGGGCTTCGGGTACTCGACCTTGAGCGGGACGGTGCTGGCGGCATACGCGGCAGCGCCGAGAGCAAGAGCGGAGAGGATAATGAATTTACGATGCATGGAGGGAAAGGCAGCGGAGACGTTTGAACCACTGATGGGCACTTAACTTCACTGATCGAATCGCAGGTAGGACGTTTCGTGCCCGGGCTGGATTCAAACTATCAGTGAGGATAAGTGACGATCAGTGGTGAGGCTTTGGCGGGGAATCAGGCTTTGAAGTCGTCCGGAGCGAAGGTGAGCATCTTCTTGGCCGCGATGGCTTCGTTGACCTTGAGCACGGTGACGCACGACGCGAATGCCTCGTCGGCCGGGCAGTTGAGCGAAGCGCCCTTGCGCATGGCGTCGAAAAAGTTCTCGAGGTGGGGCTGGTGGATGGCCTTGTCGAGCGTCACGGGAATATCCCAAGCGGATAGCTGGGCGGTTTCGCGCACGTCGACCTTGGCGGGTCCGCCGGCGGCGCCGGCGCCGTCCGGAACCTTGGACGGCATAGCCATGCGTTGACGCGGCTTGTCCCACGGCTTGAGGCCGGCCGTCGCGCCTTCGCCGCTGTCGGGCCGGGAGATGAGCTTCTTGGTGACCCACTCGTCCCATTCGGCTGCGCGCGCTTCGCGGTAGATCTTGGTGAACTTGGGGTTTTCCGACATCTTCAGCGCGCCCTCGTCGCCCATGAAATACTCATGGTACCCGCCGCCGGCGCTGGTCGTGGTCAGCACGTCGTACTGCGCCCGAACGATGCCTTCCTTGGTCGGATACTCATAGATCGCGATCGCGTTGTCGTACCACTCATGGGTCTTGTAGTAGTCGACGCCGCCGGTCGCGATGCACATCTGCGGATTGGCTCCGAGCATCCAGTTGTAGATGTCGATCTGGTGGGCGCCGAGGTCGGACATTGGTCCGCCGGCGTAGTTCTTGAACCAGCGCCAGTTTCGGAACTCATGCATGTTCTTGTAACCGTATTGCGCCAGTTTCGCCTCGGACATCTCCTGGCCGCGCGGGGTGCCGTAGTCGTCAGCCACGGCGCGGTGCCATTGACCGGCGATGTTGGTGATTCGGCCCAGCAGGCGGGCGTCGCGGACGATCTTGTCGCGGGCGTGCAGGTACCGGGGATTGCTCCGGCGCTGGAGGCCGATCTGCAGCAGCTGCTTGGTCTCGCGGGCGGTGACGACCATCGAGCGCGCGGATTCGACGGTGTGCGCCATCAGCTTCTCGCAGTACACATGCTTGCCGGCCTTGAGCGACGCGTTCGTATGTTCGGCGTGGACGAAGTCAGGGGTGGCGATGACGACGGCGTCGATCTCCTTCTCCGTCGCGAGCATCTCCTTGTAGTCCTCGAACGGCTTCGCCTCGTGTTTGTACTTCTGCAGCAGGCGGGAGGCGCGCGTCAGGTTGTACGGCCAGATGTCGCACACGGCCTTGAAGCGGATGCCTGGTATGGGCAGCATCGCGTTCGTGAGGATGAGGCCTTGAACGCCGCAGCCGATGAGAGCGACGTTGACGGTGTCGGCGGTCGGCGCGGCGCCAACTTCGGCACCGCGGGCGATGTAGGGGGAGGCGGCGATAACGGCACCGAGCTTCGCGCTCGTGCTGAGGAAGTCGCGGCGGGAGAGGGATGAGGGGTGGATGTCGCTCATGGTTTGACGGCTTGGATTGAACGGGAGACCGGCGCGGAAGCAAATCGTGCGACCGCTCGCTGGCATTGGATTCGTTTCCCGGCGTTCCGTGGATGCAAGAGAGGCGGGGAAACGAAGGTGGAAAAACTCAGTCGAACTTGTCGCCGACGAGCGCGAAGCGGTTGTGGCGGACGTAGACCAGCGCGAAGGCGAACATCAGCACCTGCATTCCGATCCAGGCGACGCCCTCGCCTTCCTGCACGGCCATGAGGCCGAAGCCGAGACCGACATATACGAGGCCGCCGATGAACAGGGCGCTGCGAGTCTTGATGCCGAGGAGAATCGCGGTGCCAAGGCCGACAAGGAGGAAACCCAGCGACAGCGCGAACATCTTGGCGGCCCAGAGCGGGATCAGGGAATAATTGCTGATGCCCGTGGCCATGCGGGTCATGTTCTCGGTGTAATTGGTTAAGGAGAAAGTCTTGTTCGCCTCAAACTTCTCGAGGCCGGCGATCAGGGTGCGCAGGCCCAGGAAAAGCCGGAGCATGAGGAAGGCGCAGGAGTATTCGCCGCGCGTGGAGGAGGAGGAGTTATCGTTCATTAGCTTTCTGGACAGGTGAAAGTTGAGGTGGAAAAGGAGCGAAAAATCAGGCTGGGACTCGGACGCGCCGTCGAGCGGGGAGGGGAAGTGTCATCTGCGGGATTAACGTTGTGGCCCAAGGCGTGCATGGAAGGCAAGCCGAGGTCTTTTCCTACCGAGGATTTTGGAGGGCGGTCGAGCCTTACTGAAGCATCTGGGCAAAAAAAAGGGGCCCGAAGGCCCCTTGAAACCGAAACGCCGGCGTCGGCGCCGATCCCAAACTTTTCTTCGGGTTACCAGACACTCTTGATGCCGAAGGTCCAGTTGGTGCCGTTGACCTCATAGAACTGCACCACCGGCGCATTGCTGCCGACTTGCTCCATGATCAGGTACGGCTCGTTGAAGATGTTGCGGGCCGAGAAGAAGGCGTTGATTCGGGCCGAGATTCGAAAGCCGCCGCCAATGTCGATGTTGGAGCGGTGCCGGTAGAAGCGCGGGTTGCCGGTGATCGTGGTGGCATAGTTGTCGCGCCAGTTGAGGTTGGAGTAAACGTTGAAGAACCGGTTCGCGTAGCTGAGGCCGGCGTTCACCGAATGCGGAATCATGTTGGCCTTGGGAATGCTCGCGTAGCTGCGGGTGTAGCTGGCGCGGAAATTCAGTCCCTTGAACGGATTCGGCAGGAACGAGAGACTCTGGCTGTACTCGAGTTCCATGCCGCGCACGGTGACGTCGTTGGCGCTCGCGGTGGTCGTGATGAATTCGTAGTTGGAGAGATCGAGATCGCCCGTGTAGCCGAATTCTTCCGCGGTGAGACGGTCGGTGATGAAGAGGCCCTTCACGTTGTTCTGGTAGGCGTTGACGGCGAGAATGCCGACCGGCTCGAAGTAGTACGCGATGCGGGCGGAGAGATTCTTCGAGGTCTCGGGCTTCAGCGACGTGTTGGGCGCGCTGACCGTGAGGTTGTCGTCATTGATCACCCAGACGCCCGCCACATCCCGGAACGTGGGCCGGCGGATCGTGGAGCTGAAGCCGAGTTGGGCGTCGAAGTTCTGGCTGATCTTGTACTTCAGCGAGGCGCTCGGGAACATGTTGTCGTAGCCGCCCGTCCGGTGGATGCGCGGCTTGGAGAAGAACTGGTACTCCAGGCCGGGAATGGTCGTGGCGCGGCCGGCAGTCTCCGCAAAACCGGCCCGAACGACTTCAGCCGGCGAGCGGGGATCCCATTCGAGCGCATCGCTGCTCGTCTCCTCGCGCCGCAGACCGGCGCGGGCGACGAGTTTGCCGATCGTGGCGGTGCCCATCAGGAACGCCGCGTCGATCGTCTCCTCGTAGTAGCGTCGATTGCCGATGAAAGCGTTGTAGAAATTGGCCGCGGTGAGGGTCTGGCTGAAACGACCTTGGTTTTCGCGGAAGAACGTCCCCATCCGAACCAAGTCCGGCATCCACACGGTGCCACCGCTGATCGAGCGCAGGCTGGCATTGGTATTGGTGCTGCCGACGTCGAAATCGAAGGGCGACTTGAAGTCCTGCCACTGCCCGAGCGCCGGCGCACCGTCAAGGTTGTAGCGGAGCGACTCCGTATCGAGGCGGAAGTCGCGCACTTCCAAGCGCCGCTTGACGCCCGCTTTCCAGACAATGGGAAGCCACTTGGTCGTGCGGTAAGTGCCGATGATTTCACCCCCGTAAACATCCGTCAGAGCGTAGCGGCCGTCGTCGATCGTAATCGCCGAATTCGCCGGCTGCGCAAAGCTGGCGCCGCTGTTCATGTCCGGCCCGGCCGTCTGCACGATCTTCCAGTCGACGCTCTTGTAAGCCGAACGTTCCGCGCGCCACGTGGCGCCCGTCAGGGCCGGTCCGCCGGCGTCGCGCATCGAGCCGCGCCGGCCACGCGGGTCATACCAGCTGATCGAATTGGAGTAGGAGAATTTGCCCTCGAGCAGGAAATTGCCGACGCGGTACTCAAACTTCGGCACCGCCGAGATGGTCTGGCCGAGCTTCACGATCGCGGCGGGATTCGAGGTGATGGTCGTGGTCGGGGACGACGTCGTGAAGCTGGTGAGCGGGTCGACGCCGATCACCGTGTTGCGGGCGCCGGCGTTGAAGGTGAGCGCGCGCTGCGGGTTGTTGAGGTCCGCGTAATTGTAGAGCAGCGTGAGCGACAGCACGAGCCGGTCGGACGCCTTGAAGTCCGAGGTGAGATTCACCGTCGAGCGGCGATTCGTGCGCGGAGCGTGGAGGAACGCGATCGCCGTCGGCACCACCGGCCGCGGGTCCGCCGCCGTCGGCGTGTAATTGTACGTCAGCGTCGTGCGGGCGTTCGCCGAGTAGGCCATCGACTCGCTGATGTTGAGATTGATGCCCAGCCGGCGGTTGAAGAACACGTCCGAGTAGTCGAAAATACCACCCGGGTGAATCTTGCGGGACTTGCGGTCGTCGGGGCCGTACGAGTCGTCGAAATTGAACCGGGTGGAGAACGCCGTGGTGTTCGCCTGCACCGATACGCGGCGGCCGGAGCGGTCGAACGCGCGCTTCGTCTTGAGATTGATCGTGCCGGCCGGCGCGTTGGCGTCGACGTCGGCACTGATGGTTTTCGATACCTCGATCGACTCCATGCTGGCCAGCGATACCTGCTCGAAACTGAAAGCGCGGGCGTTACCCGCGGCGCCGGCGTTGGCGTCCGCGCTCGCCAGCGACACGCCGTCGAGCGTCACCTGCGTATATTCGGAATCCAGGCCGCGCAGCCGGATCGTGCGCACTTCGCCCTGCACGAGGTCGAGTTCGACGCCCGGAAGGTGCTTGAGGAACTCGCCGACGTTGCCCTCGGCCACGTCGCCGAACACGTCGGACGCCACCGTATTTGTGATGTCCATCGAGTTTCGCTGCTGCATGATCGCCTTGGCGTTGCCCTCACGTTCACTCGAGACGGTAAAGGCCTGAAGCTTCAGCGGTGCCGAGCCCGCGGGTTGGGCATCGAGCGCGCTGGTGAGCTCGAAGTCGCGGGTGGCACTGGCGCCGGCGGTGATGCTAACCGCAGCGGTGACGGACTGGTACCCGGTGAACGTGACGACCAGCGTGACGTTGCCCGGAGCGACGCCGGAGATCCGATAGACACCGCCGTCTTCAGACACCGCGGAAAGGTTGGTGCCTTCGACGCGAATCTGGGCGTTGCGCACATACTCGCCTCGCGCGGGGTTGTAGACCCGACCGGTGATGGTTCCGGTGTTGGTTTGGGCGAAGGCCAGCAACGGCAGCATGAGCGCACAGGCGCAGACGCGAAGACAAAGCAGGGTTAGTTTGGACATGGTCAGTCGGCGTGGGTGTGAAGGAGGCACGAAAGTGCCCCGGGGTTGGCGCAGCGAAAACGCCGCTCCCGGGTGATTCACGCTCGCAGGTATCCCACTTTCGTGCGCGGGGTCAATGGCCTGACTCGACTCTGCCAGCACTTTCCGGCCCACCACGCGTCGAGGATCGCGCCCCATCCGAACGAGACCTGGACCAGCCTGCGATAGTGCGAAAGCGCAGAAGAATGGTCGGGCGAAACCCGATTCACAGAAAGGAAAGCGGTGGCGATCCCCCGGTTCTGCGCTTTCGCTCCTCTGCGCCTCCGTCATCGATCCCAACGTCTGCGCGTTCCGCGCCTGAGCTACAGCAGCAGGAAGCACGCGGCCATGATGACCGTTGGCGGCAGCGCG
>JBEIHL010000204.1:0-6151 GCA_040381375.1 Opitutaceae bacterium | reverse complement strand
GTCGTAGAGCTCCTCCGGTTCCGTGCCCTTCAGATACCGCACGTACTTCAGGTCGCCGTGGCGCACGGCCGCAAAATACGGCACGCCGGCGTGGACGGCGGGTTTGGCACCGGTGAGCGTCGTGACGACACTGGAGCCGTAGTCCTGTCCGGTATGGGTGAAGAGCGTGGGGTGATCCCACCGCGCGTGGTCCGGATCGCGGAGCAGCGCACTGAAATCGCGACCGTGCATTTTCCACGGGAGGGCGATGCCGGCTTGCGCAAAAAACGTCACGATCACATCGGGTCCGTTCACGGCCTGGCTCGCCACCTTGCCTGCGGGCACGGTGCCCGGACGGCTCACGATGAAGGGCGAAGCGTACGTCGCCTCGTACGGCGCGACCTTCTGCTTCATGCCGTGTTCGCCGTTCGCGTAGCCCTGATCCGACGTGTACACGACCAGCGTATCCTCGAGCTGGCCTGATTCGCGCAGGGCCTTGATCACTTCGCCGACGCCTTCGTCGACGGACCGGAGGCATTCGTTGACCTGCCGCACCCAGTTCGCGTGCGTGGACTTGCCGCCCTTGTCCAGGGCTTCGCCCCCGGGTCCCTTCTTCCAAGCCTGAGTGCCCTGAAGGTAGGCAGGTTTGCCCGGACGGGGGCCAAAAATGTCCCTTGGAACTTCCGCGGCGGCGTCTTGCAACGTGCCCCGGTGCCGGGCCGCGGGGATGGTCGGACCGTGGATGGCTCCGTAACACAGCCACAGGTACCACGGCTTGCCGGCCTCCCGGCCCTCGCCCTTGATGTAGTCGACGGCCCAACGGGTGTAGTTGTCGGTCGAATACCCCTCGACCGTCCGGCGCTCACCGTTGAAATCGATCACCTCCGGACCGTAGTAGCTGCCGGCGTTGGCGGGATTGGCCGGCCGATTCCAGACGCGCTGGTAGTCCCAGTCGCGTCCCCAGCCGGTGTCGGTTCCGGTATGCCACTTGCCGATCTGGGCCGTGTGATAGCCATGCTGCCGGAAAATGGACGGCCAGAAGCGGCAGACCTTCGGGTCGTAGGTACTCTGCGGATTCGGTCCCGTCATCCGCATCGTCTCGATCGCGTGCGGATGGAGCCCGGTCAGCAGCGAGGCACGGGACGGCATGCACCAGGCGCCCATGTAGCCGGCGTGGAAACGAACGCCGGACGCGGCGAGCCGGTCGATGTTCGGGGTGCGGGCCATGGCGTAGGCACCCTCGTAGCTGCTGATGAGTTTTTTCGAGTGATCGTCCGCGTAGATGAAAAGGATGTTCGGTGGGCGCGGAGAGCTGGAAGACGACTCCGCCGCCGAGGAGAAACGGGCAAACAGGATCAATCCGGCGAGGAGGAAGAACGTGAGGCGCGGGGACATGGCGGATTCGTCTTGGGGTGAGGAGAGGGCAGGCGGTCAGGGGTTCGGGTTAGCGGGTCGTCGATGCCGCTTCGGGGCCGAATTTCGCGCGAAGATAGGTCAGCACCGCGCGGCGCTGCAGCGGATTGATGATCGCGCCGAAGGCCGGCATACCCTTGGCTTCGACGCCGTTCGTGATCGCCTCGAGCAACGCGGTATCCGTCTTGGCGAGACGGCTTGGGTCATCGACAAAGTTCGCGGCGCCGCCCGCGACGCCGCGGCCGTCGGGCTGGTGGCACGCCACGCAGTAGAAACGATAGACGCGTTCCCCGGCCGTGATCATCTCGGCGGCGGACGATTTCGCCGTCTCGCCCGGGGCTTCGCGCGAGGTCAGCGATGTCTCGCCGGGACGGGGCAGCCGGGTGGTGCCACCGACCGCGGTCTCACCGTTGAGCAGCCGGTTCGCCGTGTAGTAGCCGAGTGGATTCGCCAGCGGCTCGCCGTCCGTCGTGCGCAGGCGCGGCACGGAGAGTTCGTAGACGAAGCCCGGTTTCAGTTCCGCGAGCTCGAGCGTCGCGGTCAGACCGTCGCCCGACAGTGCGACCGATTTCACCTCGATCCGCGCTTCGTCGACCCAGGGCGAGCCGTATTTGTAATGGTAGTAGTAGCGGAAACGAACGATCTCGTAGTTGCCCGCGGCCGAGAGTGTATCCGGGCGCATGGGACGCGTGAAGCTGACGCGGAAGCCGCGCTCGGTCAGGCGGACGTCCCGCACCTCCGGCGAAGTCTGTCCGTCCCAGGACACCCGCTGCAGGCCGTCTTCGCCCGCGCCCTGCCCGGCGGTGGCTGCGAGGTAGAGGCTGCCATCCGGCGCAAAGGCGCCGCGCATCGTGCCGGCCTTGAGCTTGGAGCCGGTCGCGTACGGCGGCGCCTCGTTGCGGCCGAGAAAGGGGAATGCGGCTCCCTGCCACGCGCCGGCGACCTTCTCCAGCGAGGCGCGGATCACGACGCGGCTGTAGTCGCCAGCGAAGACCTGGCCGGCGTAGGGACCGAACTTGCCTCCGCTCAGGTCCCAGACCGGCTCACCGGGCGAGACGCCAAGCGGGCCGTGCGGAAATACCACCGCCGGAGTTTTCAGCCGTCGCCATAGCGACTCGGTGGTGACCTGGGTCGGATCGAAGCCCGGCTCCCATTTGAGGCTGGCGGCATGACCGTGGAAGTCACCTTTCTCCACGTGCAGCAGGCCGGTCGAGGGTTTGTAGTCGCCCTGGTTGTCCGTGACGAACAGGTCATCCTCCGGACTCAGCCCGATCCCGTTGGCCTGACGAAATCCCGCCGCGATTGGCTCCATGTTGCCATCCGGCGTGATGCTCACGACCCAGCCGCGCCACGGGACCTCGGAGCGATGGCCGGTCGGTTCGAGCACGTTTTCCAGGCGGCGGGTGCCACGGTACGGCAGCGTGGGATAGAGTTCCCGTTGGGCCTGGTTTGCCGCGCCGGTGGAACCGAGCGCGAGTGCACCGTAGAACCGACCCGCCCGGTCGCGTTTCAGGCCGTAGAAGAACTCGTGGTAGTTCGTGGTGATGCCCCACTTTCCGCCGATGGACTCGAACGTCTCGGCCCGGCCATCGCCGTCGTGGTCGTCCGCCCGCAGCAGTTCGGGCCGGTGCGCGATGAAGATCCGGGTCTCCGACTCGGCGACGAGCCCCAGCGGCTCATCGAAGCCGCGGGCAAAGAGCCGCCAGTCGCCGTTGGTGCGGCGTATCCAGATCTCGCCGACGCGGGTCGCGATGACGAGCGAGCCCGCGGGCGTAAACGTGACCGCGGCGATGCCGGCCGTGATCTCTGAAGGGTAGGAAACGTTCTCGATCTTGTAGCCCGCATACGTCGCCGGGTTGCCCCACGCGACGAGAGCGGCGAGCACGAGCACGAGCCGGACACGGCCGCCACCGGGTGCGGGCGAAAAGCGGGCGGTCATCGTTTTTCGGTGTTCCCGGCGGCCAAGGGAAGTTCCAGCACGAAGGCGCCGGAAGCGTCGCGTTTCAATTCCGTGGCGGGGCGGCCCCGTCACGACGTGCCACCAGCGCCCGTCGGAGCCGCCCTCGATCTGCAGCCGACGCACCAGGGCGGCGCCATCCGCGCGGGCGCGGATTTCCTCGCGCACCGGGAGTCCGTTGACCGTGTAGCGGAACTCGATGGCGTCCGCCTTAAGAGTGTAGCCGGTGAACTCCACCGTCGGTTCGCGCGCCGGGTCGTCGCGCCGGAGCGGCACCGCGCCCGTTTCCTGGTAGACGATCGGCCCGAGCAGCTTCACCGCTTCGATGAACTTGCCGACGCCGGGCCGCGCGGAGGTGGCGTCAATGAAGCCGCCTTTCCACACGTAGTTCACCGCGCCGCGCAGCGGATCCCAGCAGAAGCTGACGCCGCCCGGCAGCCCGATCGCGAAGCTGCTCGGCGAGGCTTGGTGGGGCATAAAGATCCGGTCGATCTGCACCTCGGCCCGCGCGGTCGTGAAAAGGACGGATGCGAGGAGGATCAGGCCAGCGGAGAGAAACACGTGGCGGAGTGGGTGGAGTGGCATGGCAGGATTCTTCAATCGGCAGGGCGGAGTAACGGAAGGAATCGAAGGTGGATAAGTCTGGTGCGGTAGGGCCGCAATCCAATCAAACTGAAGAACTGGAAGGCCGGGCGATTTTACAGGAGAGCACGGAGAGCGCGGAGGTCAGGCGCAGAGTACGGGCTTTCTCTGCGTCTGACCTCCGCGCTCTCCGCGCCCTCCTGTAAATTGTCCTAGCATTGAATGCTTGGGCATCGTTCGTTCCAGTCTCCGGACGTTCCCGGCCTCCCCGATCTCTCTGTTCAAAGTTTCGGCCTGTCCGCGGGCGGGGTGCATTCTCCGAGTCAGTGCCAGCGCTGCAGTTCCACGATGTTGCCTTCCGGATCCGTCATGTAGATCAGCGTGAGGCGTCCGGCTCCCGGAATTTCGAGCGTAACCAACTGGCCAAAATCCTTCCCGCCCCAGCGCAGGATCTCCGCCCGCTTGGCGTCCACGTCGGGCACCTCGAACGCGAGGTGGGCGAAGCCGGGACGGTTGAGCGCGGGGGAGCGGTTCGGTTCCTGTGGGTCGAATTGGAAAATCTCCAGCGTCGGTCCGCGTTCGCCGTGCCCGGGCAGGCGCAGGTGCCGGCCCTTGACCGAACCGCCGACGAGTCCGGTGAGGGCGTCGAAGTGCGGCCCCTTGTTGTCGCGCTCGGTGCTGACCGGCTCGCACCCGAAGACCTCGACGTAAAACGCCATCAGGCGCCGCCAGTCGGCGGCCGTGAGATTCGTATGGGCGTATCGGATACCCGTTGCGGCGGGAGCCGGGGCAGGGGTGGGCGCGGAGGGCGGGGACGGAGGCACGGATTTGATCGGGTGGAGGTGCGAAAGGCCCGGGGGTGGAACGACTCCAAGCCTGCAGCCGGTATGAGCGGGCCGGTTGGATCGCGCCAGTGCAGAATCTTCCGGTCTCCACCCGCCAGCCGACTCCCGACGGAATGGCTAAGGTCGCTGAGGCGTGGCCGCCGGCGGCAGGCCCTCGATCCACTCGCGCAGCACGCGCACGAAAGCCTCATCGACCCGGTCGTTGCTCAGGGGCGGCATGCGTTTGCCGATGATGTTTTCGCTCACGCGCTGATAGAGCTCGGACCGCGCGGGATCTCCGGGTGCGACCACGAAATGGTGCGGGTCGGGCCGGTGGCCGAGCAGCGTGCCCTCGACGATCCCCTGGCTGGCCAGCGGTAGGTTGTAGCTGGCGTTCCAGGCCGAGTGAATGGCCGCCGCGCCGTGGCAATGGGCGCAGTTCGCGTCGAGGTAGGAACGTACCCGGGCTTCAGCGGGCGCCGACGTCTCGGCCAGCGGCACGAGGGCGGGCAGGGAGCGAACCGCGGACTCCTTGAACGGCGACGAGAACAGCCCCTGCCGCTGCCAAGCCAGGAGCTGGTTTTCCGTGGAGCCCGCGCCGGCAGGGAGATCCAGATTGAGCTGACGGGTCTTCACGCCGAGCACGTGGCCCGCGCCGGGAGTGTGACACTGCAGGCAGTCCTTGGGACTTGGATACACCCAGAGCACCCGCACGCGTTCTCCTTTCGAGCCGCGCGTCTCGAGGGTCTCGCTGACGTCGTCGGCGGCCACCAAATCCGCGTCGCTGCGGTTGGCGCGCCAGCGGTAGGTCACGCCGTAGGCGGTGCCGTCCGCGATCGAGACCAGGAAACGCGTTTCGATTGGCCGGGTCGTCTTCGGATCGGCGGGATCGCGCGTCCAGTCGAGGTGTTCGACGAAGACGGTGCCGGGAGGAAACTGCCACGGTCCGGTGGCATCGACGCGGACCTGTTTTCCCGTGGGCACGGAAATCCAGCGGCGGGCACTCGCGCCATTCAACCACTGGGGCACGCGGACTTCGTACGGCAGGAGGCCGGGCGCCGGCCGCAGGGCGGCGAGATCTGCGAATGCGCCGGTTTGCGAAAGCAGCGCCGGGACATTGCCCGGTCGCGGGGCGGTTTCCACCAAACGTTCGATGCGGGTGCTGTGGCCGTGGCGGAGCACGTAGAGCTCGCCCTGGTGATCGAGACCGAACGACGTGATGCCGCCGACGCCGCCATGGTAGTTGCGGAAGCCCTCGCCGTTCGCGAGGTGATCCACGTCGGTCACCTTTATAACGCCGTCGGTCCGTGCGTAGCTCAGCGCCCAGATCCGGCCGTTGGCAAAGTCGGCACAGACGTACTTTCCGCGCAGCGTGGGATGGCGCTGCCCACGATAG
>JBEIHL010000203.1:0-6158 GCA_040381375.1 Opitutaceae bacterium | reverse complement strand
TGGCTGCGTTACGGTCAAGCGCTATTCCCGCGGCGGTATGGGTTGCACTTGGGAGCACGGCCGTCCCCGGGCGCATTTTGATAGATACGATTCGGCCGGGGACGGCCGCGCGCCCAGGGGGCGCAGCGCGTGTGCGCCCGCCGCCAGGCACCGAGCAGTTCCCGGCGCTCCCGGATGACTTCGGGCCAGGCGTGCGGATCCGTACTCACGTGGTAGCCGTGGCTCATGCCCATTTCCGGACAGACCCAGAGTTCGCCCCCCGGCTGGGGGCCGGCGAGCCAGAGCGCGAAAAGATCTTCGACGAACGCGAGGTAGTCGCGGAACTCCGGGGTGAGTGCGCCGCGGCCGTTCGTCACCGGCACCTGGCAGTGCTGGCTGTTGAAGGGCCGGAGATGAAACATCTGCGAGGCCTGGATCAACTTCGGCCAAACCAACAGGCGGCGTGAATAATCAGGCGGCAGCATGTGCTTCGAGACGGCAAAGTGGGAGTGATCCCAGGTCACCGGCATCAGTTCGCCGGTGGCCTGGCGATACCGCCGCACCAGCTCGTCGAACTTTTCCGGCGTCTCGGTCGACGTGTCGCGGTGCGTCTCGATGTGCACGGCGAGGCCCAGCTTCCGCGCCTCCCGTATCAGCTTCACGGCGACCGGCGCGCTCCGGGAGGGCGGCGTGTCGTGGTTCAGGAGCTGAATGTTGATGAAACGCACGCCGGCGTCACGTTGCGCCTGCAGCCGCGGCAGGGCGTCCGCCACACTCTTCGCGTCGAAGCCGCTCATCAGCCGCAGTCCCAGCCGGCCGGCCACCGTCGCGATCTCGGGAGTGATGAACGCGCATACGCCGTCGAACCCCGCGGCCTGGATCGCGTGCAGCTTGCGCTCCACCGACCATTCGCGGCGGGGCGAAGGATAGCCGATCATCGACCAGGTGGAGGCGCACAGGACGAGCCGCGGCGGGGAAACTCGGGTGGGCATGGTGGCTGAAAAAACATGAAAACCGTTATTGAATTTCAGTATCGCGCGAGCTTATTCCAGCGCCTCCGTCGCGCCGGTCCGGTGGTGCGAGGATTCCACCCCGCCGCATGTCCCAACCCTTCGTTCAAGGTGCCTCCTGGATTTGGTCCGCGGAAGGCACGCACGCCGCGCCGCCTCCCGAGGCCTCGACACCGTCGCACTACCAAGTCCGGCTTTTTCGGCGCCGGTTTCACCTGTCGCAGGGAGGACGCGCGACGCTGACTGTCCATGTTTCGGCCGACAGCCGGTATCTTTTCTTCTGCAACGGGCGGCTGATCGGGCGGGGCCCGGCGAAGGGCGACGTCAACCACCACTTCTACGAGACCTTCGACCTCACGCCGGGGCTGCGACCCGGCGAGAACGTGCTGGCGGCGCTGGTGCTCGACATGTCGCGCGTGGCGCACCGGCCCGCTCTGCTCGGGGCTCCCTGCTCGGTGATGACCTATGCGGGCGGCTTCGTGCTCGAGGGCGCCGTGCGCGGTCCCGACGGCACGACGGGAGAGGATTTGTCGACCGATGGACGCTGGAAAGTCGCCGTCGACCGTGCCCACCGGTTTCAAAACGAGAACACGACGTTCGAAGGCTATCAGGGCTACTTCGAGCACCTCGTCGCCCAACTCGTGCCGGCCGGCTGGACCGGAGCGGACTTTGACGACGCGGCCTGGCCGGGAGCGACCGTGCTGTATAAGGCGGAGCGCCTGGAAAACCGGCGGGATCCCACGAGCCCGTACGGCTTGGTCCCGCGGATCATCCCGGCGCTCGAGGAGGAGCGGGTGGATGGGTTTGCCGACGCTTTCCTTCCCGGCGGCGGAGTGGCGCCGGCGGGCTGGGGCGAACTGCTGCGTGGGACGGGTCCGGCGGTGACGATTCCGCCGCACACGACCTGTGAAGTGATTCTGGATGCGGGCGAACTCACCACCGCGTATCCAAGAATTGAATCCGCGGGCGGCGCCGGCGCCGTCGTGCGGCTGACCTATGCGGAGGCGCTGCGGCTGCCGTGGGGCACACCCGGGGCCGTGCTGCTGGGCCGGCAGCAGCCCCTCGCGAACCTGGCGTCGCATTTCGCCGACGAGAGCTCGGGCTGGACCTTCGACCGCCGGGGCCGGATGAGCGGCTGGAGCGACCTCTGGGAGCCGGCCGGCGGGGGACACGAGGCGTTCGAACCGCTGCACTGGCGGGCGTTTCGTTACGTGGGGCTGCGGATCACGACGGCGGATGCCGCGCTGGCCGTGCGCGGGCTCACGCACCGGTTCACCGCCTATCCCTACCGGATCGCGGCGGAGTTCGCCTGCTCTGACCCGCGCCTGGAGAAGATCTGGCGGATGGCGCTGCACACGATGCGGCTCTGCGCCCACGAGACTTTTGAGGACTGCCCGTACTACGAGCAGATGCAGTATGCCGGCGACACGATGATCACGTCGAAGATCGGGATGCTCGCCGCGGGCGACTACCGACTGACGCGGCAGGCGCTGCTGCAGTTCGACTGGTCACGGCTGCCGGACGGGCTGACGCAGAGCCGCTTCCCGTCCCGGCTCGTGCAGGTGATCCCCTCGTGGTCGCTGCACTGGATCACCTGTATCCGCGATTACACCTATTGTGCGGGAGAACTGGATACCGCGCGGGCGCTGCTGCCGGGGATGCGGGCGGTGCTGGACTGGTTCCGGCGGCACGGCGACGCGGACGGCCTGCCGGCCCGGTTGCCCTACTGGAACATCACCGACTGGTGTCCCTGGTGGCCGCGCGGCGTGGTGCCCGGGGCCGACGTGGGACCGAGCTGCATCATTGCGGCGCAGTACATCCTCGGGCTCGACGAGACCGCCGACCTCTGCCGCCGGCTCGGCCGCGAAAGCGAGGCTGCGGACCTCGTCGCCGAGGCCGACCGGTTGCGGTCCCGGTTGCACGCGCGCTTCTGGTCGGAGGCCGAGGGCCTCTACTTCGACCGGCCCGGCGGGCCGGAGCTCAGCCAGTATGGCAACGCCTGGGCGATCCTGTGCGGCGCAGCGGGCCCGCGGGAGCGCGAGCGCATCCTGCGGCGGTTTCCGCACGACCCGCAGCTCGCGCCGGGTTCGTTCTTCTGGTGGCACGCCGGCTTTCGGGCGCTCGAACTCGCGGGTGCTTATGACCGGATGCCCGAGTTTCTCGGCCCCTGGCACGAGATGGCCGGCGGCGGACTCTCGACCTTCGTCGAGGAAAACAGCTACTGGCGCTCGCTCTGCCACGCCTGGAGTGCGCATCCGGCTCTGGAGTTCCTCACCCGGGTGCTCGGCGTGACGCCCCGTTCGCCCGGTTTCGCCGAGATCGACATCGCGCCGCACTGCTGCGGCCTCAGCCATGCCCGCGGCCGGGTGTGCACGCCGCGCGGACCGGTCACGGTGGCGTGGCGCACCGCCGTCGGACGCTTTGCGATCGAGATCGAGGCGCCGGCGGCCACGCCCGTCTTCCTCCGCCTGCCGAACGGCGGGCGGCAGCAGTTCGCGGGCGGCAAATTTTCCACCGAGGTCGCGCTCGCATGAACGATCCGCGCGTCCACGAATGCGCTTCGCGTTACGTTGGGTTCTCCCTCTCCCTTGCGAAAAGCAGCCTGGGGACAGGCTGCTCCACCGTAGGGGCACCCCGCCCAGCATTATGAACTCTCCGCTCCAGCTTCATCATGAACCGGGGCGCCACGTGGAGATCGCGACGGCCGCGGGGGCGCTGCTGTGGCGCTATATTTATGTTCCGGATACACCGGAGAACGAATCCCGCCGCCCCTATGCCCACCCCGTGTGTTCCGCGCCGGGTGACGTTCTGACCAATTTCCGGCCCAATGATCACCCGTGGCATCACGCGCTCAGCCTGACGCTGACCAGTGTCGATGGAGTCAATTTCTGGGGCGGCCCCTCGCATCGGACCGGGGAAGGCTATCGGTGGCGGGGAGACCACGGGACGCAGGTGCACGGGGCGTGGACCAGCTTGGAGCCGGAGCGACTCGAGGAGAAACTCGACTGGCGGACCGGGGCGGCGGGCGAGGTGCTGTTGCGGGAGCGCCGGGTGCTCGCGACGACGGTGGTCGACGGCGGGTGGTCGCTGCGGTGGACCAGCGAACTGACGAACGCGACCGGTCGCCCCCTCGAACTGGGCAACTACCACGCGCTCGGCGGCCTGGCGGGTTCGCACTATACTGGCCTCCAGTTTCGCGGCGCCCGTGACCTGCTCGATGAGCACGGCGACGCCGCGATTGGAGTGAGCGCCGAGGGCGGGCTTATTGGCGAGGCGGCGGTCCACGGCGCGGAGGCGCCCTGGCTGGAGTGGCGTTGCCAGCACGATGGCTCGCTCCGACGGACGACGATCCGGTTTGAGAATCTGACCGGCCCGCTGCCCTGGTTTTTCCGCGCGAAGAACCCGGTGGTCGCGTTTGCCTTCCACCGGGAGCGCTCTCAGCCTTTGCCGGCCGGAGCGGTGCTTCGGCTCGATCACCGTCTGACGTTCACCTCCCCATGAAGCCCGACCGCAGGACCTTTCTCCGTCGCGCGACCCTGGGGGCCGCCGGCCTCATGGCGGCGCCCGGGTTGAAGGCCGGCGAGCCGCCGGCACGCGGCGCGCTGCCGGCCTACGATGAACGCGCGCCGGAGACTTTCTGGTCGGCGGTGCGCGACCAGTTTCCGCTGTCGCGTGACCTGATCTACTTCAACACCGGCGGCCTCGGCCCGGCGTCGCAGCCGGCGCTGAGCAAAGTCGAGGAGACGACGCGCAAGTTGCAGGCGCGTTCCGAGCACGGTCACGGGTTGTTCGCCGAGGCGCGGGGCGTCGTGGCGCGGTTCTTCGGGGCGCAGCCCGAGGAAGTCGCGTTCGTACGCAATGCCAGCGAGGGCAACTCGATCGTGGCGTCGGGCCTGAAGCTCGATCCCGGTGACGAAGTGATCTTCGAGACCCACGCGCATCCGGGCGGTTCGTTCCCATGGCTGAACCAGCAGGCGCTGCGCGGGATCACCGTCCGTCTGTTCGAGCCGGATCCACGCGATCCCGCGGGCAACGTGACTCGGATCGCCGCGTTGATGAACTCACGTACCCGGGTCGTGCAGGTGTCGCACGTCACCGCGCCGACGGGCCTGCTGATGCCGGTGGCGGAGATCGCCGCGCTGTGCCGGGGACGCGGCGTGTGGTTCCACCTCGACGGGGCGCAGTCGGCCGGGATGCTGCCGTTCACGATGCGGGAGACCGGGTGTGACTCCTACGCCACCAGCGGTCACAAGTGGCTCGGCGGTCCGCTCGAGACCGGGGTGCTTTTCGTGCGGCGCGATCGGATGAACGAGGTCGCGGCGGCGCACGTCGGCGCGTATTCAGGCGAGCTGGACGGCCTGCCGGGGGAGCTGCGCATCGCCGACACCGCGATGCGTTTCGAGTACGGCACGCGCAACGTCGCGGCCGCGCTCGGGCTGGCGGAGGCGATCCGGCTGCAGGAGGGGATCGGCACCGTGCGGATCGCGGCGCGCATTCGCGGCCTCGCCGACCGGGTGTTCACCGGCTTGGCGCGGCTGCCAGGCGTGGAAATCCTCACCCCTGCCGCGCCGGCGCTGCGCGCCGCAATGGTGACGTTTCGCACCGCCCGGGTGTCGCACGACCAGCTCTTCAGCCGGCTCCTGCGCGATCATGCGATGCGCGCGCGGCCCGTGACGGAGCAGAAGCTGAACGCGCTTCGCGTCTCGACTCACCTGTTCAATTCCCCGGCCGAGTGCGACGCGCTCGTGGCGGCGGTGGAAAAAATCCTGCGGAACGCATGAGTCCCGGTCGTCGCAACGTCGGGATTGCGCGGTGGCGCCGGAGAATGAATCTGCTCTTACAGGAGGGCGCTGAGGGCGCAGAGACCCGAACCGCGGAGACTCGGCGCTTGGCTCCGCGTCCTCCGCGCCCTCCTGTAAAAAGCAGCTTGCTTTCAGCGGATCCGGACGAGGTATCCGCATTCCCCTTACTCGATCTCGACCACCATCTCGATCTCCACGATCGCCCCCAGCGGCAGCGAGCCGGCGCCAATCGCGGCGCGGGCATGGCGGCCGCGGTCGCCGAAGAGCGCGACGAGCAGGTCGGAGCAGCCGTTCAGCACCTGAGGCTGCGACTCGAAATCGTCCGTGGCGTTGACGAAGCCGGCGACGCGCACGATGCGCTTCACCT
>JBEIHL010000202.1:0-6162 GCA_040381375.1 Opitutaceae bacterium | reverse complement strand
GTGATGCCGGCGCCCGAGGCGGCATTCTCGCCGTTAGCCACCACAAAATCGATTCCCAGCTCGGTGCGCAAACGCGGCAGACGCTCGGCAATGACGTCGCGACCAGGGCGGCCGACGATGTCACCGATGAAGAACAGTTTGAGCATAGCGCGAACGTGGGCGCCTCCGCGGACGGGGCCAGCACGAAATCGGCGTCCAGCCCACGCAAGCCCGGGTCGAGGTACGTTTTGGCGTTTACGGACGACAGGGCTCCGCGTGAGACCCGGGAGCGCCGAGTTCAAGCTCGGGATCGGTGGGTTCCGAGGCCGGGCTGGAGCCCGGCGCTCCCAGGGCCCGGCGGCATGCATTTTCGAAACGTACCGCGATCCAAGCGCGGGCTTGCCTCCCGCCGTTCCGCTCGCTTTTGCTCACCGGCTGTTCAGGTTCCTCGCCATCGCCATGAAATCCAACACCACCTCACCCGCCGCGTTTCCCAAGGCCGAGATCGGCCCCGAAATGAAGGGCTCCGACTGCGTTGTCGAGTGCCTGATCCGTGAGGGTGTGGATGTCGTCTTTGCCTATCCCGGCGGCGCGTCGCAGGAGCTGCACCAATCGCTCGCGCGCACCGACAAGATCCGGGTCATCCTGCCCCGCCATGAACAGGGCGGCTCGTTCGCGGCCGAGGGTTACGCCCGCGCCACCGGCAAGGTGGGCGTGTGCATGGCCACGAGCGGCCCGGGCGCGACCAACCTGGTGTCGGCCATCGCCGACGCGTTCATGGACTCGATCCCGTTGGTGGCGATCACCGGCCAGGTGTTCTCGAAATACATCGGGAAAATGGCGTTCCAGGAAACGGACTTCTACGGGATGACGCTTCCGGTCGTGAAGCATTCGTACCTCGTGCTCGACGCGAACGACCTGCCGCGGATCTTCAAGGAAGCGTTTCACCTCGCGCGCAGCGGCCGGCCCGGCCCGGTCGTGATCGATATCCCGAAGGACGTGCAGCAGAAAAAATTCCAGCCCGTGTACCCGGCGACGGTGGAGTTCCGCAGCACTTACGCCACCGCGATCCTGCACGCGTCCGATGACCAACTGAAGCACGTGCTCGGCCTGATCGCGGAGGCGAAGCGCCCGGTCCTCTACGCGGGCGGCGGTATCATCTCCGCGGATGCGCATCAGGAACTCCGCGCGTTTGCCGAGAAGACCAACGTCCCGGTGGCAACGACCCTGATGGGCGTCGGCGGCTTTCCGGAAACCCACCCGCTGTCGATGCAGTGGTTCGGCATGCACGGCTCCGCCTACGGCAACTGGGCCGTGGACCAGAGCGATCTGCTGCTGTGCTTCGGCGCACGTTTCGACGACCGGATCACGGGGGACACAAAGCATTTCGCCGCCCGCGCGAAGATCGTGCACATCGACATCGACGCGTCGGAGCACAACAAGAACAAGCCGACGCAGGTCGCGATCACGAGCGACATCAAGTTCGCCCTCACCCGGCTCAACGAGCTCATCGCCGTCCACAAGTTTTCGCCGCCCGACACCGCGGCCTGGCACAGCCAGATCGCGACGTGGAAGCAGGATCATCCGTTCTCCTACGAAGAGAGCCGGCACATCGTCCCGCAGGAAGCGGTGAAGACACTCTACGAGCTCACCAAAGGCGATGCGATCATCACCACCGGCGTCGGCCAGCACCAGATGTGGGCCGCGCAGTTCTATCGCTTCAACGAGCCGCGCCGCTACATCAGCTCGCTGGGTCTCGGCGCGATGGGTTTCGGTTATCCGGCCGCGATGGGCGCCAAGGTCGCCTGCCCCGACAAGCAGGTGATCGACATCGATGGTGACGGCTCGTTCGTGATGAACATCCAGGAGCTCGCCACCTGCAAGATCGAGAAGATCGCAGCGAAGGCGATGATCCTGAACAACCAGCATCTCGGCATGGTCGTGCAGTGGGAGGACCGCTTCTACGGCAGTGTGCGCGGCAACACGATCCTCGGCGACGAAACCAACGTGGGCGGACCGGAGAACCTCGACGGACTCTATCCCGATTTCGTGAAGATCGCGGAAGGCTTCGGCGTGAAGGGCCGTCGGGTCCACTTGAAGTCCGAGCTGCGCGCCGCCATCCAGGAGATGCTCGATCACGACGGTCCGTTCGTGCTCGACGTCATCGTGCCTTACACCGAGCACGTGCTGCCGATGATTCCGGCCGGCAAGACGGTGAAGGACATGCTGCTGAAGTAAGGCGCGGCGCACCCTCTCGCTGTAGGAGCGGCTTTATGCCGCGACCGAACGTTCGACCTCACGTTAGGTCGCGGCGCAAAGCCGTTCCTTCAGTCGTAAACCACCCTACCCCGGGCACGGCTCACTTGTCCGTCATCACGTAGCGGCCGTCCCAATCGGACGCGGGCGGCGCGGCGCGGTAGCGCTCGACAATCCGGGTGTATTCGAGAGATGGATTCGTCTTCACTCCCGGCGTCACGCCCGGCTGGTTCGGCTCGAGCGCCGCACTGCGCTGGAACGCCGCAAGCGCCGCGTCCCAATCCCGCGCGTAGTAGCACGCCAGCCCTTGGGCAAAAATTTCCACGCACTCGGCCGCGCTTGCGGACAACGATTCCCGCAGTCCGACAATCTCATGGACCGGCACCGCCTGCTGCCGGCCGACGACCTGGAGTTTCCCGAGCGGCCGGAAGACGACGCGGTCGCCATGTTTCTCCGCCGCGAGGCGGGTTGCGTCGGCCACCATCGTGTACACGCCCCACTGCTTCGCCGCGGATTCCATGCGGGCGGCGAGGTTCACGTTATCGCCCATCATCGTATAGTTGAAACGCGTCCGCGAACCCATGTTGCCAATGGTCGCGACTCCGCTGTTGAGTCCGATGCGCGACTGCATCCGCCATACGATCTCCGGCCACTTGCCGCCCTCGGATTTCCACTTGTCGCGCAGTTCGGCCAGCCGGCGCTGGACAAGCTGGGTCGCGATACACGCGCGCAACGCGTGATCCGGCAGCTCCACGGGGGCGCCGAACATCACCACGACGGCGTCACCGATGTACTTGTCGAGCGTCCCGCCCTGCTCCTGGACAATGTCGGTGCACGCCGTGAGGTACTCGTTCATCAGCTCCACCAACTGCGCCGGCCGGAGCTGCTCGGAGAAGGCGGAGAAATTCTGAATATCGCTGAAGTAGGCCGTGATTTCCTCCTCGTGGCCGCCGAGGCGCGGGGACTCTCCCGAGTTCACCATCCTCTCCACCAACTGGGGCGCAAGATAAGTGCTGAACATTCCCTTGATGCGATTCTTCTGCTTCTCCTCGCGGATCAATTGCCAAACCACCCCGACGAAACTCGTGGACAGGGCCGCGCCGAGCGGAGCGGCCATGGGCAACACCAGGTGGCCCTCCCGGAAAGACAGAAAACAGAGTCCGACATAACCCACCAGGATCACCGCGGCACTCAGCGTCAAAGTCAGTCCGCGTTTCCCGCCTGCCATCGCCAGACCGGTGACGATGACCGTCAGTCCCAGCGTCGCGAACCAGACGAACCACGCGGGTGGACGGTGCAGAAATTTTCCCGACAGGATCGTTTTGATCATGTTGCCGTGCACGCCGACCTTCGGCACGGGCGTGCTGTCGAGCGGAGTCGGGGCGAGGTCCTGGAGCAGACTGTCGGTCGGGCCCACGAGCACGAGCGCCCCCCGGAACGCGGCAAAATACTCCTCGGCGGCGGCGCGCTCGGCGGCGTCCGCAGACGCGAGCATGCGTTGATGGCCGAGCACGTCCGCGAAGCTCACCCGGGGGCTGAGCGCGAGATTTCCCCAGCGGGAAAACCAGTTCACCTCCACGAGCTGGCCCTCACGCAGCGGAATCGAGAGGGCGAGGCGGTCGTCGCGGCGGACCACGTCGATGCGGTCGGCGAAGATCCGCACCGCCTGCTCGTCGAGGCCGAGCGACTGCAGCACCAACTGCAGCGACAGGTGATAAAGCGTGGGATTCACCGTGTGGGCAAACATCGGCACCCAGCGCGGCACCTGGTCGCCGCCGTACTGCGTGTCAAAATCGATCAAGCCCACGCGGCCCCACGTGGGCCCGACGAGCGGATATTGGGGCATCTCCGGCACGTCGTTCTTCCTCCGGTCCGTCATCCCGAGACGCAGCAACGGGATCTTGCGCACGGTCTGATCGTCCTGCGTGACCGTCTGGCCCTCGGTGTACTGCACCGCGAGCAGGATGTTCGGATACTTCCGGATCATGCGGGCGAAGGCGAGATTGCCGGCCGCCGCCTTGGTTTGGTCGACCACGTCGGACGATTGGCTCAGGCCGGAGAACACGAAATCGAAGCCGACCGCCTGGGCTCCGCCGCGTTCGATGAGCGCCTGGGCCGCGAGACCGAATTTCTCCCGATTCCAGGGACGTTCGCCGAGCGCCTGAAGCGCCCGTGTGTCGACGTCGACGTACATCAGTTTCACCGGCGCCTCGATCTCGCCCCGCAGGCGAAACCGCAGGTCGAGGAATTGGTTCTCGAGCCGCCCGAGCAGTCCGAGATGACCCAGCAGCGCCCAAAGTGCCGGCAACGGGAGCAGAAACAGGAGACGCCAATCGAGCTTGGCACGCGGGAGTTTCGGCACGGTGCGCGAGGGTTAGTGCGGACGGTACAAACTAAAGCTCATTCTCTCCGCCGCAGCGACGGGGCCGTGGAACGAAAATCCGGGCCCGGAAGAAACAAAACCGAACACACTTAGCGTCCGTCGCCCGGTGTCGTCCGCGGCGGAAGCGCCGCCGGCCGGGCCGGACGTTGGGCATCAGCCGGGGGAGCCGACGGCGGAGCGGTGGGAGTCGTCGCTCCAGGTTGGCCCGGCGGGTTCGGCTGATTGGATGGAGTGGGTTGCCCCACCGGAGCGGGTTGGACGGGTGGTGCCGTTGGATCGGTCGGGCCCGGTGCCGGCGGCTGCCCCTGGGTTGAGCCTCCCGCAGGCGCTACGGGCACAGTCTGCAGTTCCACCTGGGTGAAGCGCGTCTGTTGCTGGACCTGAATGATCTGCACGGTCGCATCCTGCAGCGCGGCCGCTGCCTCGCGGGAAATCGGGATCGACTCCGGACGCATCCCTGGGCCGCCCGCCGTACCATCCGGGCCACCCGGACCACCCGGCGCGCCTGGCGCGCCACCCGGACCGCCACCCGGACCAATGGTGGGAGGACTGATGACGATGCTGTTGTCGACGGGATTGATTTGGGCAGTGAAGGCGACCTCGCGGCCGACCGGCACCGAAACTTCGCTGCGACCGGCCGTTGAAGTTCCTTCGTAAACCACGACGCCTTGCGACGTGCTGAGTTGGAAATTGAAGGCCTGACCGTTACCGGTCGGGCGATACACGATGCGGAACGTCGTGCCACGAATACCTGCGGCACCCGCCGGCGTGCTCACCGAAAACGTCGAGCCGGCCGCGTGATTCAGGGTCTTCACGTTACCCACCACTTCGCCGTACTCGAGGCGCAGGTCCGTCTGCGACTTCGTGGGCTCACGCGTCAGGGCCGCTACATCCGCAATATCGGCCTCCAGCGGATCCATGAGGAATTGCTTGATCTCAACCCGGGAATCGCGGCCGACCCGCACCGTTGAGCCGTTGGCGAAAACGAGCACGGCACTCGACTCTCCGCTGCCGGTTACGATCGCGTTATCCTGCACCAACGTGTCGCCATTGCGCAGGGGCGCCTCGGCCTTGCTCGTCAGGTTGACCTTGCGCACATCACCGCGAACGTTGCTCGCCTTGATCAAACCGGCCACCATCGCGGCCGCGGCCGACTGCGCCTGAACCGTGTTGCCCAGCCACACGAAAAAGCTCACGGCTAGGGCCAGAAACGAGCGGCGAAAAAGTCTCATGAGCGGGAAGCGAATGCCCTAAGGAACAGGGCTCAACTTCGCCTGTAATGCTTTCGCATCGGCATTTCCAGGGTCAAGGGATAAACAATTTGCAATCGCACGCAGTGCAGCCTCCCGCGTCCTCGTATCCCGCGACAGGTGATCTGCGTAGTAATACCATCCGGTCGCGGAGCGGGGCGCCAGTCCCAATGCGCGTTCGTACGCCGAAGTCGCTTCAGTCCGCCGGCCTTGCATCTGCAACGCAATCCCGAGCCGCAGCCAGAACTCGGGCACGACGTCCGAGAGCGCAAGCGCACGTCGCGCCGCCGCCTC